>DATENU010000002.1 GCA_035274845.1 Chthoniobacterales bacterium | reverse complement strand
AATGAGCGGAGTCACTTCCAGTGTTGAACTGATCAAGCTGACCTTGTGCGGCCCGACCGACGTTGCCAAAGAAATGGCGCTGGCAGCGGAGGCGATCAATGATTGGAATTGCCAACACGGCGAGCAACGCGGGTTTTGGGTAAAACACCAGCACTGGTCGACTGACAGCTACCCAGACGCGCAGGAAACTGGACAAGGCGCAATAAACAAGCAGTTGATCGATTCAACTGATATTCTGGTCGCGATCTTCTGGTCCCGAATCGGCACTCCCACGATGAGCGCAGAATCCGGCACGGTCGAAGAAATCCAACGGGCTATCGCCGCTGGGAAAAAGGTGATGATCTACTTCTCTGATCTTGAGCCGTTACCCGCGGGCGCGTCGGTCGACCAAGTAAAGGGATTGTCCGCCTTTCGCGAGCAACTCAGAACCCACAGATCGTGTTGGACATTTCAATCACGAAGCCGGTTCCGCGATGACTTCGCGAACCACCTCGCGCTCATGCTAAATGACTTTCCACTCGGACGAAAAGGCCGTGCGCGCCGAAAACCAGCCGACGCCTCAGTTCATCAAAGCGCCCGCGGAAGTGGAAACATTCAGATCGCTGGTGATGGGAATGAGGTTCATCAGTATCAACGACCGCCCGTCATCAAAACAGTCCTGGAGCGGCGTCCTGGCAGCATCACTCCTGCGGAAGAGCATCAAATTGGCGAATGGATCAAAGAGCTAGCCGAAGGCACGATGGGCAAGTCCCGAAAGGAAGCCTACGGCGAATGGGGCGGACGGCTCTTGAAGCGGTTCAAGGTGCCGAAACGCGACGCACTGCTTTCCGCCGACATGGACGCTGTCGAAGCATGGCATCGGCAGCAGAAAGCAATTCAGACAAGCGGATACAAGACAAAAGCTCCCGATGAGTGGCGCACCTCGCGGATTAGAGCGATCAAAGCGGCGATGAACAGCATGGGGAAAAGAAACGAGACTTACTATCCCGAGCTCTCTGACCGTTTGAATATGAAGAGGCCGTTCACATCATTGACGCGCCTGACGAAAACGGATTTGAGCCGCGTTTATCAAATGGTGCTGCGCGATTCCCGGCGGTGAGGTTGTACGAGCAAACGGGTACTCAAGTCAGGTGTTTCCTCATCCAACGTCGATGATGGAATCTCCTTGCCGACAAGTGCGCGCCAGCTTCGGGATGAAGGGATACAAAACAAGACCGCTACCCGCCGCATTTGAGATGAGCCGATCGAATCGATCCTGATCTAATCGGCGAGCGACGCCATCAGTTGTTCGCTTCCGAAGTTCAGAAGAAAATCCGCATAGTAGCTGCTGAAAACGTCTTTTAGATATTCGCCAACATCGACGTCTTTATCCGACTGCTTGAGTTCGTATTTTCGGCTCTTCGTGATACTGAAGAGGAAGATGGTGTGGAAATAAACCGAGCTGATATATTTCTTCTCAGCGAGTTCTTTGCTTTCGACGCTGAGGCCTGTCTGCTTGCTGAAATGATTCCGAAGCGGACGACTGTCCATATTGATGAAGATGCGCTCCAGATTCCCCTCGCCGTTGAGCATCGGGTGCATCACGACCTCATAATCCATCACCACACTACTCTCGCCGAGTCTCTCCCACGTCATGACGCCAGGGTTGTCGGCACGGGTCTCTTTGTAGACCAGAACGTAATCGGGGAGACCCGGAGGCTCTTCCTTATCTTCTTCCTTCTTTGTCTCTTTGGGCTTTGCCAGTGGCTCGACCACTTTTAGCCAAAATCGGGCTTCCAGATCCTCCGGCCCTCCGAGCCGGGCTTGAATTTCGACTTCGTCTCCAACCTTCAATTCTTCGGTCGTGTGCAGGCCGATCCGAATCGTACCGTCTTTTGGGCTCGATTTTCGGATGTCGAGAAGCTTGTCCGGCTCCGTCACTGGTCCTTGCGCGTTGCCGCCGCCTTGCTCATTTCGGCGGAATTGCAGGACCGAAACTTTCAATTCGCCCGGATCTTCCGACCGATCGAAGTAGTTATCCTCTACGTCGGTAGCGAACCGGACGGTTTTGTCGTCTCCCGAAGGGATGTGGATAAACGGCTCGCCTTTCCCGCTCTTCAGCCGAAAGAACGATGGATAGCGTTTCGCCTCGAAGGGTTCCTTCGTTTTGACCGGCTTCCGCACCTCCGGCTTCTCTCGCTCCCTTTTCGTACTGTCGTGCTGCTCGATCTTGAACGTCTGATTGAGCAGGCGCATCAGGTCTTTGTTAAAGGGCAGGTCCTTCGAGAAAGCTTTCAGCAGATCCTTCGCGTCGCCTCCCTCGACCGAGATCGCGTTCTGCCTTCGCTTGTAGATTTCTGCGAGTTCGCTCTTCTGCAGAGCGGAAGCGACGCGTCTACGCAATTCCGCCGTGTCGTCGCCCGACTTCAAGCGGTCGCGCGAGGCCATGAATAATTCGCTCCGGAAATCGTAGCTCAACCCGGTGCAATCGACGTGAATCAGAAGGTGATTCTTGAGCAGAGGCATCTTCAGAGTTCGCGTGATGAATTCTGGTCTGAAGTGGCCATGCACTTGACCATTGAGGCTGAACAGCACCGTCATGCTGTCGTGAAAAAACTCGGTCTGAACGATGTCCCTCGTTTCCTTGACCGAACGGTCTTCCACCTTAGCTCGAAAGACGTAACAGGTGATCTTCATCCGCCCGATATCGTGATCGGTTTCATCAATCGAGAACTTCGTCTCGACATATTTGTTCTCCTCGCGCTCCAGTCGGTTCTTGAGCCCGAAACAATCAATTTGCAGGACTTTGTTGCGCGGATAGCGCTCTGGCGTGTCGACGAGGTAGATCGGAAGAGCCGGCTCGAACAGGAATTGATCGATGGCCCGACGCGGCTCTTGTGGAAGCGCGCCGCGCGTGCCCGCCGGCAGGTCGTATTCGTAGAGCTTGATCACGGTGCCGGTCTCAAACGTCCGGTTGGCCAATCCGAGATCCAAATCAGCGATTGGAAACCGCGGAATCTGGTCGTCGATCTTCAAGTATTCGTACCAAGTATTCTTCTTGGTCTTTGCCTCGTCCTCTGTCAGAGGGTGCTTGCGAATGAGAGTGAACCCGAAATCACCGCTCTTATCGAAGCGTCTCGAACCAACGAGGTGATACCGATGCTTGCCGCAAAAGACGATCGCACCCGTTCCACCCATGTTGTATTTGCCCTGAACAAACGGAATCTCATTCTTGTTTCCGCGTAGAAGCGAAAGGAATGTGGTTTCGAACGCGTCGGGATGCTGCCCTTCGCCATCATCGTAGATCAGCAAGCATGGCGCCTTCGTTGAACCACTCGCCACAATTTGAATAGACTCTGCCTGCGCGCGGCGGTTCGGCGCTAGATGCCAGCCTTTGGAGGCAGTGCCGAAAAAGGACTCGATTGCTTCTGACATCGTGGCCGGCGCATCTGGCAACTTTGGATCGAGGCCAGCTTCGAGACAGCGCTTAAGCAGGATCGCATCGATGGAATTGGTGATCTTCTCAATCAAGGCCGCAATCGGAGATGATTGCTGGTTTTCGATTATTCCAAAATTGCTTTCGTTATCGCCAAGAGGCCGCCATGTCACAGCTTGCTCGTGGAAATGTAGCGCCGCACTTATGGAGTCTTCAGCGTCTGCAACGATGAGTTCGTTCCACAGTCTTCGCGATATCTCGATTACGCTCATTTCCACCCAGCTTCATCCGGTCAGGCACCCGCTCTCTTCCAATATTCAGTCACGATCGAACTTGGGCGCGAGGTGTGAGCTTCGTAATCGCTGCACACCGACTTGCGATCGGCGGGGCTCCCGGCCGCTATAGCTAAGATCCGCCTCGCTAAATCAACAGGCCCTTCAGCCCAGCTCATTCGGCCCTTAGCATCAAACATCAACCCGAAAAACGGATTCGCGTCCTCGGGTTTTCGACTGAAAAAGCCACGATCAATTAATCCCGAGACCTTTTTGCCCACTTTCTCAAGCGCGGCTTGGTCCCGGCGCGGTTGATGCCGAAACGCTTCGATCATCGCCCGAAACATTACCTTTTGGCCGGCGACGGTGAAGCACAACTGTGCCGTTCTCGCTGCCTCCAGGGTCTTTGCCTGAGTCCGATCCAAATGCATGCTCTCTGGTTGAGGCATTAGCGTCACGTGCGCGAGCCGCAGATGCTTCCGCCAGTTCTTTACCGGCCCAGTCTGCTCAAACAAGTACGAGACTCCCTTTGCCGCACTGACTTCGAAGCCGGGCGTTTTCTCGTAGTATTTCTTAATTAATTCATCTCGGTCCGTGTCGGTGCCACATTCCATACTGAGTTCGTCACTGAAATCAGATAGGTAGTAGATTAGGGCATCTTTCAAAACATTGATTGTCGAAAAATACGGGTCTCGGGGTTGAAGATTGTCGCCGCCCGTCCACTTAATTACCAACTCGTCAACTAGCTTTTGCTCGATGAGCGATCGCGTCATGACGTTGAAGATGTTGGTGTCGTCGATAAGTAACAACGTCGTTTTGTCTACCGATCTCGCCGTCTTGTTCAACACGGCAAAAAGATTGCGCACAGCTCCTATTGTCTTAGTACGAACGTCTGGTGTCTTTTTTCCTATGCGGCCCAACTCATCAACAATTACAAACACGATCGCGATGTCGACGTCGGTATCTGGTCCCGTGGCATCTCGTTTAGCCTTCCAGTATTGCTGAAGCGCAACGAATCGATGCTGTCCGTCCAAGACAATTCGACCGACTTCCTTAACTATTTTGAGCTTGCCGAGGCCTCCGATTGGAATGCCTTGATCATCCTTGTACTCTTCGAAATCCCAAAATCCCTGCATCGAATTTGAATCAGGCAGAAGAATGCAAACAAGCGCATTAAAAAAGCGCAAATCATTATGCTCCAAATACGGAACGATCTCCCGCTCAACCCGCTTCGTGTTTACAACTCGCTGTATGCGTTCGCTAAAAGTGAGAGCGTCTTGTGGGGCTAATGTAAGATTCTCCGCTGTGTCGCGAAGTGAGGTTTTGGTAACAAAGTATATTACACGTCCGTAACTACCACGAAGGGCATGATATTCGATGAAGGTTGGAGTGAGATTGCGCAATTTCATATAGATCACGTCTTTTGGTCGCAGAATGGCGGATTTATCGTCTGAATGAGAACGCTTTCGATCAAGCGAACGTGCGCTGCATCCATGAACATCGCGAACAAAACGAATTCATTCGGTGGACGCTTATGCGTTTCTTTCATCGACCACAGAAAGCCGTTGTCGTGGTGCGCACGGAAACGAGTCCGTAAATCTTCCGTCTTTCCGACGTAAAGAGGTTCGTTGAGAAATGAAAGGAACAGGAGGAGTTCTCGGATAGGTTGATGCTGGCCGGGAGGTAGCTGCTGGCAGAGTTCGCGGCCCTTGCCCCGAAAACGACTCGGGTTTCCTCTAAAGTTCAAGTGAATCTGAAAGGGCCAACGGCTTTTGTTCAGGGAGACTTCGCGACCGTACTTCGTGACAAATGTATCGATTTCATCGATTAATGATCCCCGGGAGAAATCCAGAGCCTCGTAGAACGCATAGACAGCCGCCTGATCCTTCGGTAGCAGCTCCGCCGATGACTGGACGGCGCTATACGCGTGGCAATCTCGAAAGAGCTTCGACAGGTCCATGAATCACAGTTGACATATTAGGCAGGCCTTTGGCCCATCGTCTTCGTCTTCCATCCCCGCCAATACTTGCATCAAGGGTTTGTTCGGCCGGTTGAGGCTCCGGCGTCGCTCGATTTCGGCATAACGACGCTTAATCGCGGCCACATTTCCAGGCTTCCGAAGTTCACTCAGTGGCATCCTTTGCACCCAGGTAAATGTCTTGCCGGGCTCGTCACTGATCTTTTCGTAACTTTGTGCTTTGTCGAACTGATCTGGATGTGTCTCCAGCAACCGCACCCACTCGATCGGCCGCTGAAAGAAGCAGAAATAGCAACCCGAATGTGTTCTGCCCCACTTCAGATATGGCGGCAATCCGATCCCGCTGTCTTGGAGGATCTTCATCACACCCGCGTAACCCACTCCCGCTTCCTTGAACGGGAACACCGCGGTGATATTCGATTTTGTGCTGATGTAACCGATACGATCTTCATCAGCCCGGAGCCCCACATAGCTGATCACGGGATCATCACCGACAAATTCTTCGAAAGGAAACAACTTCAGATATTTGGTGCACCAGCGGACCTGGGGAGAAGGCAAATAACCTCCGAACGTTTCCAGCCAGTGGTCGAACCCGCGCGCCGCATTGAGCCGAATGATCCTTTTTCCAAGAAACGCTTCGACCTGATTCAGGTATTCATACGTCTCGGTGAGCTCTTTCTCAGTGTCACAGAAAACATATTCCATCTCGGGGACACGATCTCGCATGAAGAGAGCGAGCGCTGTGCTGTCCTTTCCACCAGACATGCAAAGAACGTGTCGCGTAGGTTTATCCATCTGATTTTTTCCCATTCTTTTCGAAGCTATTCCAAATAGCACGAGAGGCGGCCGCTAAAGCAAGACGATGGTCGCCGGCTAAAAGGCCCTCGAACTGACGTTCCAGTTTTCGGAGTCTTGCTTCCTCGTCGGCACTGAAATGCACAACCTCCTCATGCTCCATGCCGCTCGCCCGCGTCACAGCGAGCCGGATCGCAGAATCGTTCTTCCGTCGCCCCTTCGAAAACACAACGCTCTCAACTCGGTGGAATCTGGATGAGGCCTCCGACAAAGCGGTATTGAAGCCGTCCTCTTCTGCATCATGCCACTTCGAAGGAGGTTTCAGAGCCAAATAGCTCCCGAGAGATTCCAGCCAATCCGACTCAGGCAGGTTCTCATCGATTAATCGGAGGCAAAATGCACGAAGCTTGGGCTCAGTAATGCTGAGCAAAATCTGTTCAGCTCGCGTGGCGAGATTTTTCCTAAAGCATTGGAAGGAGCCGGGCAAATTGAAGGCGACGCGAAGCTGTTTACGTAACCGCTCTTCGAGCTGAGGATACGCCATCCTCAATTCATCCAAAGCGGTTCGAAGTGATTCGATGAACTTCGTCGCTCCTTTACCGTCGGTGCGTTTGGCAGTGATAGGCTTGAATCCACAGGCTTTCGGCAGGTCCGAGAAGAGCAACGTCGCGGGCTCGTGCGCATTGAGGATCGCGTCACGCACTGAGAGCGTGGTCGGCGAGAGTTTGCTAGTATTTCGGACATAGGGCGGCAGTTCAGCGACGAAAACGCAGAGGCGCCTCACCACGTCCAGTAATTCAACCTCGCGGTCTTTCGAGCGATCGATCTGAAGAAGCGCGACCAGCTTGCTGAACAGCTCTGCGCGGACTCCTTGGATCTTACAAAGCTGAATATCGAAACGCTCGGGGGCCTTCGTAAGAAGCAGCATTGCCTCGCCTTTCATCTCGCGAAGAAACGTGCCGTCGTTGTAAAACGCGACATCCTTCTCGTGCTCGATCGCGAACGCGGCGAGCAGGAGAGGCATCAACCCATCGCGAACTCCATGAGGAGGCCGGCGCAGATCATTGAACAATGTGGCGACATTGACGCGCTTGTCGGGTTCGCGTTCAACAATCTCCTGGATGAATGCGAGCGAGGGAATGACTCGGCAGGGCTTGTCCAAAGTTTGGTCAGGCGTGCCAATTCGCCAAGAGTCGCCAGCTGGCTGGTGGATTCCTGAATTCTTGAGAACGGAAAGATAGATCGACATTTCCGGCGGCTTTTTGTTCGGGTCCATTCCCAACCAGGGCTTGTCCGCGTTCTCGAACATCCGTTCCATCAATCTCATCCGCGCCGCCGCGGCCGCAGAACTGAGCGATCGTCGATTTACGAGCTCATTTTGGATGCGGGGCGCATCGGGATAAATCTGGTCGAAAATTTCAGACAACTTTTCGAGAAGTTGACGACCATTAGCGATCGCCTGCTTTTTGCCCTTATGAAACCAGCATAGGGAGGTCTCTGTCTTGAACTGCTTGAAACTGACAAAGCTTTGAATTCGATGCGCTAGTTGTAACCGAGCAGCGTCCTTCTGCCGCGCGACTTCCTCACGGGCGTATTTGTCCGCATTGAGCTCAAGAACATGAGTGGAGACCCAATCCCAGCGTCGTGCTTCCTGAACCAGGCTGGCTAAATTGCTGAGCGGCTGAGGGACGGCGAGCAGCCATGCTTCTCGCTCTTTCAGTGAAGCGTATTTCGCGCACTTTTTCGCTGCCTCATGCTCTTCCGGTGTTTCACACAACGGCACGAGGATCACCCCATCTGCATTAGATGAGTCCTCGTCTAGTGCTCTGGCGAGTTCGGCGACGGAACAGTAGCGCACGTCCCAATGACGGAGATTGCCCGTTTGAATATAATGCCGCCGCGCGACGATGGGCCGAGTCTCAAGAAACTCTTTGACGAACGGGGCTACTCGCTGGGACGCGGTCGAGGTTTTCTGTTTGGCGTCGTCGTAGGCTTTGTCGAGGTTAACCGACGTGTGAGGCCAAAGGCAAAGGCCGCGCGCACCGCGATCCCAAAGCACGCGTTTCCCGGTCCGCAGCCTCTGCAAAGCGGATTTAACCGCCCCTCGAGACATTCGGTCGCTGCCGGCGACAGCGCAGAGAACCAATTTGTCGGTGACAGGGAGATCATCGTCATCGTGCAGGTTAAGAATTCCGACCGTTTTAAGCAGTCGTTTCTCCAATTCATCCTCAGTGGCGAAGCTGTCGATCATCGAAGAGATCAAATTCCAATGACTGCGGTAGGTCTGAACGGCCAGTCGGTAACCAAAGTTCGCGCGGACGTAGTCGTAAAGATCGTGAAGCCGGAATAATCCACCGTCCTTAAGCGGCTTTTCGGCAAAAGCCTGTAAACCGAAAGGTTCGTTTGATAGAAGGAAGCTGAAAAGAGAACGCTCATTTTGGCCGAAGCGGCGGAAGGTTCGAATGAGCACTGGCAATACGCTCGGATGTAACGGGAAGAGCTGAACGGCTAATGCGGGGGCATTCTTAAGCGGGGTAGCGCCGAACCATCCGAGATCCGCCAACTGATCGGCAGCGTCCATGATTTCGTCGGACCGATCTTGAGGGATCTTTCGAAGGGAAACCTGCAAAGCGGAGGCGATGAGTTCAGCTATTTCTTCAATTGGCTGTTCAAACACGATTTCCTCGAAACGGCCGGCGATCTTTTCCCATTCCCGCTCGGTTGATTGGTCAAGCTGATCGGCATAGGCGCTGAACCCCTGATGAAGCAAACTAATGATGAACAAGGGTTCTTCAGCGCTACGCGATGCAGTCTCTGCAAGGCGCTGTAGGAGAAAAATGTCCTGCCGCTCCGGATGAAGGGCCGCGTATTCTAGCGCCTTCCCAAGCTCGTCTAAAATTAGCACTAAGCCCTTGGCTTTCGAATCAACGATCAGCTGTGTATTGAAACGAGTGACTAGCTCTAGGATTTGGTCATCCGTCGGCTGCGATTTCGAATCGGCGAGCCGACTGATTTCTCCCGCCAAACCCCGCCTAGCCCGGTGACCGTAGGTATCGCTGGCCGCTCGCTGGAGTGAGTTCAGGATCGAAATCGACAATGGCTGGCGGGCGCACGTGACCAACACTGCCAGAAACTGTGGCCGCTTTTTCCCGAAGTGGGTGACACTGCGGATCTGCGGCGGTAGATTCGATTCCCGACCGGCGAGAAAATGCGCCAAAAGCACTGCAAAGCTTGATTTCCCGGCTCCGTAATGGCCGGTGATACGCCAAGCCCGGTGACCGGAGCGGGGCTTCAGTCCCTCAGCGATGCGCCCCAGAGAGGATCGGGTAAAATCCGTGAGGACGTATCCCTTCAGCGCCGCCGCTGCATCGCGAAAATCGCGTTCGAGGTGTGCGGATCGCAAGAATCGAGTTTCGATGTCAAGGACGTCCGCGATTCGCTTCTCAGACATTCACACCCTCCAAAGCGTAAATGGTCGACAGCAATTCCTTCAGATCTAGATCACCGCGCCGTCGAAGCTGCTGCAGACTGGCCGCCTCACTGAAACTGAGCGCTCCTCCGGAATCTCGATCTATCGTTGCCAAACGAGAGCGGATATCCTCCTCCGGAATCTTGAAAATCTGTCCGGGGCTTCCATAATCAGTCGCGAGGACTTTAGACGG
Source organism: Chthoniobacterales bacterium (assembly GCA_035274845.1). Classification (NCBI taxonomy): domain Bacteria; kingdom Pseudomonadati; phylum Verrucomicrobiota; class Spartobacteria; order Chthoniobacterales; species Chthoniobacterales bacterium. Next base: position 173,982 of record DATENU010000002.1, on the reverse strand, counting down.
CAACGTCTCCTCTTCCGGATGCCGCCGGAGCCAAAAATCGGCCACACAATAGATGAACAGCTCCGGAGAGATATCCGGCTTTTCCTCACGGCGGAAAGCGTAAATTGTTTCGTGACGCCCCCCTACGTCCAGTTCGCGATCGCCCGCTTTGATCAAGAGCTCAAGTTCGACCAGAGGTGAGTCGAGGTTATCTTCTTGCACTTCTCCCTTGCGTCCACGCGTGGGGACGTACGTGTGAAGAAAAGTATCGAAGTGCTGTTGGATCGTCGCCGCGGATAGATGCTGATCCTGCAATTCTGCCTCTTTCTGGAGCGCTTTGACTACAGTACTCGGAACAAGCTTCGGATCCTGCCAGCGATTCAACAAATAGTCCCAAGCGAGAAGCGATGGTTGTATCGTGGAAAGCTTCCAATGCACTAACCACAGCGTGCGAAGGTCCTCGAGAAAAGGGTCCGCGCCATCTTCGCCGAGTATCATGCGACCGAAGTCTGTGACGGCATAGCCAGATTCTTTCCGCGCCGTTTCAATCATGCCGGAGGCTTGCGCCCAAAACCGGATGGAGCGCACCATGTTTTTGCCTACGCCAAGATCGACCATCGCCTGCGGCTCGTCGGAAAACAGTTGCGGTTTTCGCTCAACCCACGACACCGCCTTGGGAAGCCAGGCGTAGCGGCAGGGAAAGGATTCGTGGCCAGAAATCCGGTAGGGCACATTCCTCTATGCATAAGAAAAAGAGGACGGGCGAGAAATATTTTACGCGACGCTGCACGGTCTTTTAAGGCGAATTCAAAAACGCGAACGCTTACAACTGCTGCCTAATCATCGTGGAAAATTCGGACGAGGTCATCCAGGTCACCTTTTTATCTGACCGACGCCCATGAAATGCGTGACGGAATTCCTCGACGGGCCATTCTCTGGCCGAACAGCTATGTTCGCCACGCTTGATAGCGGCTGCGCCGCGGCGAGACTGTGTCCCGCCCTGTCTCCCCACAGACTCGCGAGTTTGCCTGCCCGTTGTAGGTGATCATCTGCGCCGTCCTCGCAGAGCTCTCAGCTGTTCCGCCCCACACTCCCATGCGGACTGCCGGACGCTCCACTGCGGGTGCGCAGATCATCACGGGGATGGCTCACCGCAACCACCCCAGACTAGCTTTCGCCTAATGGCGCTCCTTGTGCTATAAAACGGGTGATGTCCGGCAAGATCACGGTCGCCCTCGCGGTAGGACTGGCGCTTTTAACGGCGACAGTTCGCTTGCCTGCTGCGGTGCCGTGTTTTGTGACGAATACTCCGAGTGAGAAGGCGTGCGAGCCAGGCTGCTGCGCAAACAAAACCTGTTGCGCGACATCACACGAGCGGACCGGGCCACCGGTTCAACCGCTGAGTAAATCCAGTTCCGATCAACAGATCGCGACGATTGCTCCGGCCGTAGCCATCCCGCTGCCGCTTCAACTCCCCAAAGCATCGCCTGTTTTTCGTAGCGCAGATTTCGCCGCGCATTCGCCGCCAAGACTTGCGCTTTTCTGCACGTTTCTCATCTGATCCAAGGACGCTGACACCCGAGGTGTGCCCATTGTCCGAGCTCGCCACGGCGAGTCTTCGACCCGACTGGCACACGCACTTCGTGTTTCAACCGCAGTCCTGGATCAATGAAAACAACTTACCTTTTATATCTTACTTTAATTCTACTTCTGACCGTCTCGCCCGCCACGGCGGGTGATGGGGAGTCGGCCGTTCGGGGCGGCCGGCTTTCGCTGGATCAGGTCACTAGCGTCGTCCTGACAAGCAATCCCGCGCTCAAAGCAGCGGAGAAAAAGTGGCAGGCGATGAAGGCGCGCGTGCCGCAAGCCGCCGCTTGGGAAGACTTGCGCGCACAAGGCATGTCGCGCGTTCAGCGATATGTCTCGATCCCGCCAAATGCGTTCATGGATCAGACTTTCGCGCTTCAGCAGGAAGTTCCGATCACCGGAAAAAACCTAAGTCGCGCGCGAGCAGCGACGGCGGAAGCGGGCGCCGCCTTTGAAGATCTGCGGCGGACACAGCTCGATGTGATTTCGCGCACGCGCATTGCGTTTTACCGGCTGGCCAACGAATACGCGCAGCTCGAAGTCAATCGTCGCAACGTCGAACTGCTTAACCAATTCGCCAAGATCAGTCGCGATCGTTACGAGGTTGGCAACGCCGCGCAGGCCGACGTGCTTACCGCCGAAACCGACGCGGCCAAACTGAGCGAAATCGAATCAGACATTCGCCGGCGCGTCTCCGATGCGCAGACCGCGCTGAATGTGCTGATGAATCGGCCGCCGCAATCGACGATTGCGGAGCCAGCAACAATTGCCTTCGAGCCAATCCGTTTTTCCTTGCCACAACTTCAGGCCATGGCGCTGGCCGCGCGGCCGGAAGTGCAACGCGCCCAAAGTCGCGTCGACGCGGAGAAGTTTCGCGTCCAGTTGGCGAATCGGCAGTGGGTGCCCGATCCTACGGTCAACGTTCAAGCACAACGTTACAACGAAGCCAGTCAAGCCGTCAGTGAGTTGGACGTCGGCGTTTCGATTCCTCTGCCGTTCTTCAACGCGCGAAAATATTCCGCGGCTACGACCGAGGCAGAGCGCAATCTGGAAAGTGCGCAGCACGAACAAGAGAGCACGCGCACCGAGACGCTTGGATTGGTGCGCGACCAGCTAACGAAGATCACGACGGCTGCGCATCATTACGAGCTGTATCGCGACAAGATTGTTCCGCTCGCACGCCAAAGCGTGCAATCGAACCGCACCGCCTACGAAACAAGCAGCGCGAATTTTCTCGCGCTGATCACGGCGCAACGGGTTCTGCAGGACGCGGAATCGACAGCCCTTAATCATCTCGCGGACTACGAAACCGCTCGGGCGGAGCTGGACGCCATCGTCGGGATCGAGCAGCCGCTCGCGCGAGAAACCCTTCAAACGAGGAGGCAATCAAAATGAAGAGACTCTTTCATAACGCGCTGTTGCGATTCGGTGTTGCCGCGCTGCTCATCATGTTCACGCCGGCGTGCTCCAAGCAGGGCAACGGAAAGGACAGCAGCATCGATTACTGGACCTGCACCATGCATCCGTCGGTGCACGCGAAAGACCCGGGCAAGTGTCCGATCTGCGGCATGCAACTCGTGCCCGTGATGAAAACTAGCGCGAGCACGGCTTCGCCTACGTCGGCTGGCGGCATGCAAGGCATGGAGAACATGCCGGGAATGTCAGGCATGAAGAGCGGCGACACGAAAGCCGCCGCCGAACGTCCTCGCGAGTTCGTCGTCCCTGTCGAGCGGCAGCAACAGATTGGCGTGACTTACGCCACTGTCGAAACGAAACCGCTCCTGCACACGATTCGCGCTATCGGCCGCGTGATGCCGGAGACGCAACGTGTCTGGCGCGTCGTTTCACGCACGAGCGCATACGTGCAGGAGCTAGGCGTGAATGCGCCGGGCGAGACCGTGAAAAAAAACCAGGTCTTGATGAAGCTCTACAGCCCGGAATTATTGACGACGCAACGCGAATTAATTGATCTACTGCGCACGCGCGATCGTTCGAGCGCGAACGCGCATTCGGCACGCGAAGATTTTCAGGGACTAATCGAATCGGCGGAGCGTCGGCTGAAACTCTGGAATATCACGGATGAACAGATCGCCGAAATCGAGCGAACAAAGCAGCCGCAGGAATCATTGCCGATTCTCTCGCAAGTGGATGGCGTGGTGCAAAGCCTCCCCGTTACGCAAGGAGCGAATGTCTCCGTCGGCAGTCCGCTGGTGGAAGTAGCGGACCTATCGGTTGTCTGGGTCTGGGGGGAATTTTACCAGGACGAACTGCCGATGCTGAAAGTCGGCCAGGAGATCAACGTCACTTCATCGTCTTATCCCGGGGAGAAATTCGGAGGCCAGATCACGCTGGTCGATCCGTTCATCGATCCCGCAAAGAGAACCGGCCGCGTTCGCGCGGACATTCAGAATCCGGAACTCAAACTGAAGCCCGACATGTATGTCGATCTTCTGCTGGAGATGGATATGGGCCGGTCGCTCGTCGTTCCGGTAAGCGCAGTGATGCCGACAGGCGAGAGAAACATCGCCTTCGTGGATAAAGGCGAGGGAAAACTCGAACCGCGCTTCCTCGAACTCGCCGGAAAGTACGGTGACGTTTACGCGGTCAAAAGCGGATTGCGTGAAGGCGAACGCGTCGTTGCGAGCGCGAATTTTCTGATCGACGCCGAATCGAAAATCCAAGGAGCGCTAAAGTCGTGGTAAACGAACCGACATCGTCTCCCGGCGCTCCGCGCGTGACCTTCATCGAGCGCGTAATTGAAGCGAGCGCGCGAAACAAGTTCCTCGTTCTTGTTTTCGTCATCTTCGGTGTCGCAGGTGGAATTTGGGCGCTTCAGCGCACGCCACTCGATGCGATTCCCGACCTGAGCGACGTGCAGGTAATCGTTTATACCGATTGGGAAGGCCGCTCGCCCGACCTGATCGAAGATCAAATCACCTATCCGATCTCCAGCACGTTCATCGCCGCGCCGAAAGTGAAGTTTGTTCGCGGCGAATCGATGTTCGGCAAGTCGTTCGTCTACGTCATTTTTCAGGACGGCACGGACATTTATTGGGCGCGATCGCGCGTGATCGAATACCTGAACGCGGTTCGCGGCTCGCTGCCGGAAGGCGTGAACCCGGTCATCGGCCCGGACGCGACAGGTGTCGGCTGGGTTTTCGAATACGCGCTGGTTGATGAAAGCGGCAAGCACGACCTGGCGCAGCTTCGCAGCATTCAGGATTGGAATCTGCGTTATGCGCTCTCCTCGGTGAAAGGCGTTGCGGAAATCGCGCCCGTGGGCGGATTCGTAAAGCAATATCAGGTCGATCTCGACCCGAACAAACTAGTCAGCTACGGCATTCCTCTTGCCGATGTGGTGAGCGCGATCAAGGCGAGCAACGCCGATGTCGGGGGAAGGACATTCGAGGTCGCAACGACAGAGTATTTCGTGCGCGGACGCGGTTACATCAAAAGCGTCGCAGACATCGAGAACATCCCGCTGAAGGTCGTAAACGGCACACCGGTTTACGTGAAGAATGTCGGGGTCGTGCACCTCGGCGGCGACATTCGCCGTGGCATCGCAGAGCTGGATGGGAAAGGCGAGAGTGTCGGTGGGATCGTCGTGATGCGTTACGGCGAAAACGCTCTCACCGTCATCGACGGCATCAAAAAGAAGCTGGAGCAAATCAAAGGCTCCCTCCCCGAAGGAGTGAAGATTGTTCCGACGTATGATCGCAGCGACTTGATCAAGAACTCGATTGCGACGCTGCGCCGGAAGCTGATTGAAGAAAGCATCGTCGTTGCACTCGTCTGTATCATTTTTCTCTGGCATCTCCGTTCGGCTTTTGTCGCCATCATCACGCTTCCGATCGCGATCATTCTCTCGTTCCTGCCGATGTTCCGGCTCGGACTGACGAGCAACATCATGTCGTTAGGCGGAATCGCGATTGCCATCGGCGCGATGGTCGATTCAGCCATCATCATGGTGGAGAACGCGCACAAATTCCTTGAGCACTTCCGGGAAGAGAACGGGCGCGAGCCAGACGCGCGCGAACGCATTAGCACGATCATCGCAGCGGCGAAATCAGTCGGCAGGCCGCTCTTTTTCTCGCTGCTGGTCATCACCGTTAGTTTCATTCCGGTCTTTTCGCTCGAAGCGCAGGAAGGCCGGTTGTTCAAGCCCCTGGCGTTCACGAAGACGTTCTCAATGTTCTTCGCCGCTCTTCTCGGGATAACGCTGGTGCCGGTGCTCATGACGCTGTTGATTCGTGGGCGGATCAAGCCGGAGGCGAAGAACCCGGTGAATCGATTTCTGATTTGGGCTTACCAGCCCATCGTGAACTTCGTGCTGCGACATCGGGTTATGACTCTCGCCGTCGCCGCATTGTTGCTCGCGATCACGATCATCCCCTTCAAGCGGCTTGGCTCCGAATTCATGCCGCCGCTGAACGAAGGAACGATCCTTTACATGCCCACCGCTGTGCCCGGCATGTCGATCACCGAGGCAACAAAGATCATTCAGATACAAGATCGACAACTCAGGAAAATCCCGGAGGTGCAGACCGTTTTCGGGAAAGCCGGGCAGGCCGAATCGCCCACCGACCCTGCGCCGCTCTCAATGTTTGAGACGGTGGTGACGCTCAAACCGCCGGCTCAATGGCGACCTGGAATGACGTGGGACAAGATCACCGCCGAGATGAACGCCAACATCAAAACCCCCGGCATGGCGAACATCTTCTGGATGCCGATCCAAACGCGGACCGAAATGCTCACGACAGGCTTCCGCAGCAAAGTCGGCATTAAAATTTTTGGACCGGATTTGCGCACGATCCAGGAGATCGGCGTGCAGATTGAGAAAGCGCTAAGCGATTTCCCTGATACGCGCAGTGCCTACGCGGAGCGGACGACAGGCGGCTATTTCCTCGATTTCGAAGTGAATCGCGAAAGCGCCGCGCGCTACGGGTTGAAGGTGGCCGACGTAAATGATGTCGTCGAAAGCGCCATTGGTGGAAAGAACATCACGACCACGGTAGAAGGACGCGAGCGGTATCCGGTCAGCGTTCGTTATGCGCGCGATTTTCGCGAGGACCTCGACGCGCTCAAACGCGTTCTTGTCGCCACGCCGACAGGCGCGCAAGTGCCGATCTCGATGCTGGCCGATATTAAATACAAAACCGGTCCGCCATCAATCCGGGATGAAAACGGGCAGCTCGTCGGCTTTGTCTTCGTCGACATCACAACAAGCGACATCAACGGCTATGTGCGGCGGGCGTCGCAGAAACTTGGCCAGACAATTCAGTTCCCGCCCGGTTATTACATTCAGTGGGCAGGACAATTCGAGTACCTGCAAGCGGCGCTGAAGAAACTCCAGGTCGTCATCCCGTTCACACTCCTCATCATCTTTGTGTTGCTTTACATGAACACGAAATCGCTGACCAAGACTGCGATCGTTTTGCTGGCCGTGCCGTTCTCACTCATCGGCGCGTTCTGGCTGATCTGGCTGCTCGGCTACAATATGAGTGTGGCCGTCTGGGTGGGAATAATCGCCCTTGCCGGACTCGACGCAGAGACAGGCGTGGTCATGCTGCTCTATCTCGATCACGCCTGGGAAAAATTTCGGGCCGGAGGCCGGATGAATTCCATCGATGACCTTCACGAAGCGGTGAAAGAAGGCGCCGTTCAGCGCATCCGGCCGAAAATCATGACGGTCTGCGCAATTCTCTTTGGGCTGCTGCCCATAATGTGGTCGCCCGCCACCGAAGCCGGCGCCGATGTCATGAAGCGCATCGCTACGCCGATGATCGGCGGTGTTGTTACAAGTGCACTTCTCGAACTTTTGCTCTACCCGGTGATCTACGTCCTCTGGCGTTCTCGCAGCATGAAAAACTCTCCATGAAGTTTTTGAAGATCACGCTTGGTATCCTAATCGGCGGAGTCTTGTTCGTCGCCGCAATCGGAAAGCTTTTGGATAATCGACATTTCGCCGAAGCGCTGGCGGCATGGCGGATATTTCCGCGCTGGAGCCTACTGCCGCTCGGTGTTCTGGCGTCGCTTCTTGAATTGGTCTTGGCAGCGTGGTTATTCTCCAACTGGCGCCTGCCGCAGGCGGCTCTCGCTGCCGTGATCTTTCATCTTGGCTATTTCGTAGCGACCGTGATTGCGCTGCTTCGTGGCATTCGATTGCCCGATTGCGGATGCTTCGGAATTTTGTTTCCGCATCCGCTGAACTGGGCCATGGCGTTTGAAGATTTCGGTTTCGCCATGCTTTCGTTCGCTCTTTATTTTCTGGCGAAGAAACGATGAGCGGATGAAGCGCTTGCTGACGTGGGGCTTCATTCTCTTGGGCTTGATAGCGACCGGCCTCGTCGTTTCGCGCCTTGTTCTTCAGCGCAGGGTTGCTGCGCGAATTTCGATCACATCGCCGAGCGGCATCGATTCGCTTGAAACGGTTTCCCTTGGAGGCACGGATCAATGGATTTTGATTCGCGGCTGGGATCGGACGAAACCGCTATTGCTCTTTCTGCATGGTGGTCCTGGATTCCCCGAGATGCCTTTCGCCCACGTGAACACCGCTCTCGAAAGAGATTTCGTCGTCGTGCACTGGGACCAGCGTGGCGCTGGCAAGTCTTATCCGGCGCCGAAGCAGTCGCTCGACGTTGAACAATTTGTTTCCGACACACGCGAGCTGACCGATCTACTCTTGAAACGCTTCAGTGCGCAAAAGTTGGTTGTTGTAGGCCACTCGTGGGGTTCGCTGGTTGGTGCACTTGCGGTAGCGCGCGATCCCAACAAGTTCTTCGCCTACGTCGGCATCAGCCAATTCGCAGACGCGCCGGAATCCGAACGAATGATGTATCAATGGGCGCTCGAACGAGCAGAGCAAACATCGCAGGTGCAGGCTGCGCGCGAGCTGAAGCGAATCGGCTTACCGCCGTACGAATCGATGCGCGACTTCCGTACGATGAAGAGGTGGGTCGCTCATTTCAACGCCGCTGACTACCGCCCAATCAGTCGCCTCCAATTTGTTCGATTGGCGTTCGCATCGCCAGTTTATTCGTGGCGCGATCTCATGAATCTTGCCTGGGGCGTACGAACTTCCTTCGACGAGCTGTGGCGCGAAGTGTTTTACAAGACGAACCTATTGCGCGACGCACCGCGGATCGACGTTCCGGTTTATCTTTTCGAAGGGAGACATGATCGACAGGTGACGGTTTCTGCAGCGATGGCTGAGCGCTACTTTGCCGCGCTCGATACGCCCCGAGGCAAACAGCTCATCTGGTTCGAAAACTCCGGTCATTGGCCCCAACTCCAAGAGCCGGAGAAGTTCCATGCTGTTCTCAGTCAAACAGTGGTCAAAGACCTGCGATAAATTCAGGCGCAGCAGACTTTGCCGGTCTGAATGGGTGGACATGGAACGGAACCGTAGCTGCAAAACACGCAACAATCTCCGGGCTCCGGTTTAAGGCGCGCATGGCAAGCGAGGCAATCGTAGAAAAACACACAAGCATTCGTCGGCATTGTCTGTTCGCTGCGATGTCCACATCGAGGGCAAGTGATAACTGAGTTGAGAACCGGAGCTGCCCTTTTGTTTCTTTTGCCGGCGGTGAACCGATTCCAAATCGTCGCGACCAGCAACCCTCCCAAGCCGGTGTAAAGAGCGGTTGGCGTCATGGAGAAATAAAACGCGTAGCCAAGAACCGCTGCACTGACGAATCCCAATATAATGGGACCAGGTCGCCGATGCTCCAGGGTAGCCAAAATCAACCCGACTAGCGCGAGTGCCGCGAACGCTTGGAAGATATAAAGCACGGCCGTTTCGTACCGGCCGAGCGTGCTCAGCCCGACGGCCGCACTAGCGGCCGCGAATACCGGAAAGCAACAGGGAGCAGCGATTGCCGCAATCAACGCGCCGGTAGAGCCGGCACGATCGAGAAATTTCAGGGCACCGCGCATTTGATCAATTTAGAGAGAACCATTGCCGGTCCAAACAGCATCCGCGGCCAGCGCACGAAAAAAGATTGCGGCGTAACCACCTTTGATGCGCTTCGCGCGGGAGACTGTGTTCGCTGTCGCTCGGCACAGACTCCGGGTTTGCCTGTCGGAGGTGTGATCATCTGCGCCGTCCTCACGGTGCTCTCGGTCTTCCGGCCCATGCTCCCTCTCGGAAACCGGACGCGCCGCTGCGTGTGCGCAGATCATCACGGTGAAACGCTCATCGCCTACGGCATCAGCTCGCCAGCAATTATCCGCAGGCTGACCGCCATTGCATGCTGCGCTTCACGATAGCACTCCCACAGACGTTGCGACGCAAGCGCGCCCTTCTCGTAACGCGCACCGACCGTCGGATAAAGCGGAGGCGCCTTTTCCAATCGAGCGCATTCTGCTGTCGGTAACGCGCCCGCACATTCTTGGACGACCAGCCGAAGATCATGGCTGATCCTCTTTCGTGCACGTTCGGCACTGAGCCCCGCTTTCACAACAGCCAAACCTTTGAGCGTGCTTTCGAACGCGTCGCGCGAGAGCTCTCCTGCTTTTTGATTCGGCGGGACCGCGAGCAAACTCTCGGCAGCCGCCAAAAGCGCCTTTTCTCCACCGGCCAAGAACTCTCGGGCCAGTTCAGGCACATTCGCGTCGTCGATGAATCTTTGGCGGTTCATCTGGTGTTCGCAGTCGAACCAATGCGCATCCAATTCGTCACGCGCGGTGGAGTTCCAACCAAGATGCGTGAAGAGCGCCGGCGGCATCCCGACGACGAATCGAATCGGATCGACTGTGCATTGTCCATAGATCATCGGGACGATCACGGGCCAGAACGCCGTGTCATAGAGGAAGCATGTCTGGCGAAAAGGCGCAGCATGCTCCCGCCCCAGCGAAGTGTGCTCTTTGAAGAACGCGTAGATCGCAGCGAAGGCTGCCGTCGACAAATGTGATAATAGCAGATTGAAACGCGGCCCAGATTGGTCGTTTTGTTCCGCCCAGCGCTCCAAGGCTCGGAACGGCCGCTCGCCAGCCGGAAGTTCCAGCTTCCGAAATTCATCGTTAGTATTGATGAGCCACTCCTCGGGAGGAATCGGCAACTGCGGCAACATCTCGCAGCTTGGCACGAACGCACCGCCGTTCGCAACCACGCCAACCGCGTTCTTTGGTCGATGCGGCTGGGCCGCGGCGAGACTGTGTCCCGCCCGTTTAGCGAGTGATCATCTGCGCCGTACTCGCAACGCTCTCCGGCTGTTCCGCCCCTTCCTCCCTCGCGGAATACAGCCGAAGCCGCGTCGCTACGGGTGCGCAGATCATACGAGAGGCTCAACGCGGACAGTCATTTTGACAGACTCGGCCAAATTGCAGCAACCAATGCGTCGAAATAGCTCACTGGAATTGGCAGCGTAATGAGGCAAAAACTCTCCCCATAACCTCGCGACGTGCTTTGGTACTGAAAGCCGCTATGGACATAGAGTCCCGCTTGATCCCCCGCTCGTAAAAGCTCGGTGCAACGGCGCTGCTGTTCTTCCGGAAGCAATGCCCACTGTTTGTTGCCTAACAAGGTAACGGCATTTCGCACGGTCGCCCGGGTGCTGAATATAAGACGTTCGGGCGCCACTCGGACCGGACGCTTGAAACCCTCTACGGTCATTTCCACTTCTCGAACTCCTTCCGCGCCGACTCGAAACTGTGAGAAGCCGATCTGCTTCCGAAAACCTCTCGCTGCGCCGGACGATTTGATTTCAACCTCATTCAAAAACGCCCAAAACCGTTCAACGCCAGCGCCGGCATAAGAAACGTATACGTCGTCAACGAATTCGACTGCTCTCCCGTCCGTTTTGATGATTCGGATCGTGTGGGCCTTACGCGGCCTTCCAAATTTTGTCGCAACCCTTACCGCTTCCCCTTTGCCATTTACTAAGTCTGGGGCTTTCGCCGCGGGATTGATGCGAAGAAGCGAAGCCGCAATCTTTGGATCGTTTAGTTCTTCCAATTGGCTCAGAGCGTTCGCACGGAAATCGTCATCTAGCGGTTGGAAGTTCCTCACGAATAGGTGCCATAGTTTTCCGCGAATTCGGTGTTGATAACCGCGGATGCAATCCGGAGACATAAAGTCTTCAAACGTCGCCGCGCCAATCCGCATCGCTTCAATGTCTCGAGCAAACAGTAACGCAAGCTCTGCGACACTCCCCGCCCCCAAAGCGGTGGAGTTAATGGGACTTTTACAGCGGCTAATTCGATCTTCGAAAACTTTTGCCAATGTGGTGCGGTCATGAACTCCGGTTTCCTTGCGTGCGACTCGGAAGATCAGTCGTAAGACATCCACGTTGCTCATGACTTCGTCACGCTGTTGATAGAGGTCAGATCGTTTCACGATTCCCTCCAATAATCTCGGTCAGTCCACGAAGGGCGCATCTTGCGACCGACGTCGAGACATTACGACCAAGTGTGTCCCATCCAAAACGAGGCAGATGCGGCTTCGCCGCGGCGAGACTGTGTCCCGCCCTGTCTCCCCACAGACTCGCGAGTTTACAGGCCCGTTGTTTTAGGTGTGATCATCTGCACCGTCCTCACACCGCTCTCCGGCTGTTCCGCCCCTTCTTCCCTCACGGAGACAGCCGAAGCCGCGTCATTGCGGGTGCGCAGATCATCACGGGTTGGTCGCTGATGGCGGGTGCGGCTGAATCGGCCGCAGCAAGAGTTCGTTCGCGCAGATTGCGAATTCCAAATGCCGGGAATGCACTTCTCCGAGTGTCGCATCGACTATCGCACCCCGTAGATGTTTCTCGATCGCATCGCGTAAAGGCCGCGCACCCAGGCGCGGATGAAAGCCGCGTTGCATAACGAAGCTGACGAGTTCCTTGCTCGCTCTGAGGTGAAAGCCTTTATCACGCAAGAAGGAAAGTTCGCGATCAATATGAAAGCGCGCGATCTCCATTTGCACGTCATAGCTCAACCGGTTGAACACCAGCTTCTCTGCGATGCGCGCATAAAGCTCCGGGCGTAGGCAGCGTTGCGCTTTACCGAGGACGTGACGTTCCATGGTCGTGAACGAGGAATGCTGCACGCCAAGAATATCCGAAGCGGCAATGTTTGACGTGAAGACCACATAGAAGCCGCTGAGGTCCAGCGTTTCGCCGCTGGCCATTGTTACACGTGCCGCGTCGACGATTTGCAGAAACAAATCGAGCACGCGCGGATGTGCTTTTTCGATCTCATCAAAAAGCAGTGTGCCGGTAGCTGATTTCGCGCGCGCCAGGCCGAGCAGACCAATCTCACCGACACGGCCGCCGATGAGCACGGCAAGGCTCTCCTGCGTTTGATACTCCGACATATCAAAGCGGAAGAGCTTGTCATCGCCCATCAGGTAATGAGTAAACGCAATCGTCGTTTCAGTTTTGCCGACACCGGTTGGGCCTAACAAAAGGAAGCTGCCGCGAGGACGGGAGGGACTCGTCAGGCCGAGCTCGCCGCGATGAAGCGCAGCGACAATGCGGGGGAGCACATGATCCTGTCCGCGGATCTGTTCGCAAAGATGCGCTTCGAGATGACGAAGGTGGTCGAGCCGGTCGGCTGAAAGGTTGAGTGCGTCCATCCCTCGAAGCGTGCCAGCACTCAGATAGAGAGGTCGCTCTGGCGTTGGAGCAGCATGCGTCTCGCCGCGCGGTAAAACGTCTCCACATGAAAACACTTCTCGCGAAACAGTTTCTTCCCATCGTCGCTCAAGCTTCCGGCGGCGGCCTCGCCCAGGGGGCGAGCAAAGCGATGGGCATCGTCATGCTGATCGGGTTTATCTTCGGCACGATTTGCGTGGTCGGCGGCGGCTTCGCCATTCGGCGCGGCGACACTGATGCTGGCAAGCTGTCCATCATCGGCGGCCTGATCATCGCTGGCGCGCCAATCATCGTGAAAGCACTCTTCACCGCGTTCGGCATCGACAGTTCAACTGTCGACGTTGGCTCCTTCCAGTGAGCAACGTTTCGACACGCGAACTGCGCTTTACGGAAACGAACAGCGCGGACGACTCCGCCGGCAAAACGTGGGGCCTGGAGGGAAACCTCTTCTGGTTCGTGGCCGGCGGAGGGTTCGCGTCCGTCGTGATCCTTCTCCTGCTCTTCAGTATGTGGCGCTGGACACTTCTCAGCGCACTCGTGCCGTCGCTCGTCCCGATCGGCCTCGCGTTGCTTTACGTCTTTGCTTTTCGCCAGGGCAAACCCTCCGGCTACGACACGGACCTGTTTGAACTCTGGTTCAAAGGCCCCGGCTTCGGACCTGAACCTCCGCGCGAGCCAGCACGCTCCTCCTCAAATTCCAACGCCCATGTTTGAATCTGCTCCCAACGGCTACTTCATCCGCGATCTTGTTGTGTTCCAAGGACTGCGCAAAGGCTGCCACATCTCGAAAGGCTTCGTTATCGAGCCCGCTGACCTTAGCGCCGCAGCGCCCGAGCATCTCAATGCGAGTCAGGATCAACTTGCGCTATTGCTCGGCTGCTTGCACGACAAGCTGCGGCTGCAAGTGCAATGGTTCTGCGACTCCGATTATCGCGCGGAGCTGTTGCGCTATCAGGAGCAGACGGAGCGCGCGACCAACATTTGGACGCGTCGCTGCCGCAATGAGCGGTTCGTGCGTTATTGGGAAGCGATGGTCGAACGGCGGCTGCGCCGGCAACGGCTTGTGCTGTATTTCTCGCGCGCGATCGAAACGTCGCCGGCTTTCGCTGCGACAGCCGCAAAACAGCACGCGCACTACAGCGCGTTGCTGGAAGAGATGGCGACGGAGTTCGAGCAACTGCATCAAATGCTGACGAACATTTTCTCCGGCGCGCGAATCACCCCAATGAAGGATGCGGACCATTACCGCCACTGCACGACATTTCTCAATCCGTCGTTAGGCTCGCGTTTCGATTACGACACGATTGAGACGTTCGATCCTCAGCTCTCGGTGCAGGAGAACTGTTGGCACAGTGAGGCCCAAGGTCTCAGCGAGGGGTCCGGCTTTTACATGGACGGGTTTTATCATTCCATGCTCGTGCTAAACCGCTGGCCGAAGATGACGCATCCCGGAATGGTGCATCGGCTGACCGGACTGCCCCTGCTTGATTACAACATCACAGTCAACGTTCGCTCGCTCTCCGCCCGCGCCGAGATTGGTCGAGAAGAGAAAGCGCATGACAGGCTCGCCGGTGACTTCGCGAGTGAAAAACGCCTTTCGCTCCTTACCGCAATGGAGAAAAAGCAAAAGAAGATCGCGGCCTTGATGCAGGGTCACACCCTGCCCTTCAGTGTTGAGTACATCATCCGCGCGTGGGACCAGACGCGCGAAGGACTCTCCGCGAAAACAGCTGCGATCAAGAATGCGATCAATGGAATGAATGGCGCGCAGTATCTCGCGTGTGCTTTGCCGACGACGGCGAAGAAACTTTTCTACCAAAGCTGGCCTGGTCATCCGTGGGGCCGTTATCCGCATCGAAAGCTCTACGCTGAGACGCGCTATCTCGCCGATGTCCTGCCGTTCAGCGCCACTTTCACCGGCCACCTCGAACAAGCCGAAGCATTCTACGAAGGAAATCAGCGAAACTTGGTCGGCGTCACGACGTTTGCCGGATCGAAAGGAAACGAAACACCGCAGCACGCGGTATTGCTCGGAATGAGCGGTGCGGGCAAAAGCGTCACCGTCTGTGATCTGCTTTCACAGACTGAAGCATTTTACGATTACACGGTGATCATCGAGGAAGGGCTCTCGTACGAGATCTACACGCGAACCGTCGAGCCGAACGCGCGTCCGATCATCATTCAGCCGGACGGCGACCTAACGATCAATTATCTTGACACCCACGGCTTGCCGCTAACCGCCGAGCACCTCGCATCCGCGATGGCGCTCGTCGCCAAGATTGCCGGCGTAAGCAGCGACGAAGACAAACAACTTTCACGCGAGGCGCAGATCGCGCGCTACATCATGTTGCTTTACGAAGATGTTTTCGAGGAATGGAGCCGGCGAAACGCCGATCGACTCATCGACATTGCCCGCCAAGCCTGCTTGCTCGGCAAGCTGAAACGCGCGCGGCCAGGTGGAACGACGCTCGATGTATTTGTCGACGTTCGCGATCGACAGCGCGTCAGTCCTGACGCAGTAAGGGAACAACTCGCTGAAATCAGCGAAGACGAAGCGCTGCGTTTCCTAAAGGAGCCGAATACCCGGCGAGAAGTTCGCAACCTCGCCTTCGCCTACTTCACGCCCGGGGAATGCCCGACACATCGCATGCTGCAGGAACTGATTCAGCTCGACGCATCCGATGCAACCGCAGGCGATCTCGCCACACGTTTGGTTCCGTGGTGCGCGGATGGAAACTACGGATGTCTGCTCGATGGAACGAGCAACATTTCGCTCACAGGCAAGATCGCCCATTTCGAACTCGGCTACATTCCCGAAGCCGCCAAACTTTTGCGCGCTGTTGCCGGATTCCTCATCACGAATTACACCCGCCAGCACATCATCACGATGCCGCGCCGACTGCGGAAGCGAAACGTCTACGAAGAAGTTGCGCGGCTGCTCGACATTCCCGGCGGGGAACAGATCGTGAAAGAGAGCTACGCGCAGATGCGGAAATTCAATTGCTGGAACATTTCCATCGTTCAGCAATACGGCCGCTTCAAAGAAAGCCGCATTCGGTCCGCCGTCTTCGGCAATAGCCGACAGTTCTTCCTCATGCGCCAAAACGATCGCGCGGATCTCGACGACATGGCCCGCGACATCGGCCTAACAGAGTTAACCAAACACGCGATCCTTTCCTATCCGCTTCCCGACCAGCAAAGCGGCGACAAATTCGCGGCGTTCACTTATCTGCACAATGACGCGCAGAACCCAATCTGCGGCACCGCGCATAATGTCGCGTCAACCGAGATGCTCTATATTAGCGGCAGCAGCGGGGAGCAGTTTGACAATCGCGCGCGTGATTTGCGTGGTGTACACGATGTGATTTCCGCGATGGAGAATGCCGCGGCTCGCTAGGCAGCAACTGCGTGCGGTTTTGTAGACGACAAGCGTTTGCGGGAACGCAACGAATTCGGGTTCGTCTTCACGCGCTGCGATGACTGTGCGAGCCGACAATCTAGCAGATGCGAACGAATAATAAGGCCCGAAGGAGTCTGTGTCTGAGCCCATCCTCGCACTATTTGTTCCGCGTCAGTAAAGGTAGGTGGAGGCCATCCTCTCTTCTTGCCTTGGACTTCGACAGATTGAAACCAGCCGACTAGGTAAATGCCGTGCGTCCAGTGATTCGGAAGCAGATAGTGTTTCGCGAGCTGCTTCCCTAAAGCGGTCGTGATTTGCGGATGCCAGTCGCCCTTAATTTCGATGATCAAGGTAAGGGGCTCAGCGTTGTGCCGCGAAGAAAGAGCTTCGACTTTGATGTCGAGCTTACTCAGTAGCGTCGCTTGTACTTCACGGTTAAGGACGATTCCGCCGTTCGGTCCAAGATCACGTTTGATCCAGTCGTGTACGATGTTCGAAAGGACGAGCTCGTCTTTTGGTGTTGCAACACCGGTTCGACCGGGCTCATTCCAGAGCGCGTGAAGCTCAGCGCTTTCCGCCATATGCAGCCGGCATTGCAGCCGTTCCAACGAAGCTTCCACCGCTTCGAGTAACTCATCAATAGTGTCGATTGCGACAACACGGAAATCGCGCGCGATTGCGATTATCTGCGCAGGCGTACGGGTGCGCGCGGTCCAAGCCAGGCGCAGCGCATTTTTCACAGCCTCGTTATGGCGCCACTGCATCCACACGCGCTGATCTGGGGGGACGAGATCGGCGAGTGCTCGTAGACTGGCGCACGCTTCCAAAGTGGCGCGTGTCACGAGCGCACCTGTGAGACCGTCGCGTAATCCGGGCATCATGTGGCGCGCTCCGACGTGACCGTGGGCATCATGCCACTCATTGTATTCGACCGCGGGGAATAGCTGCCAAACCCGCGCGCACAATGATGTGAGTTGAGCGGTAGTCAGCGGCTCGTGAAATCTAAAGTCGCGATCAAGATACTCGGAGGCGGCCTCGAAAAAGACGCGCCGGGCGATCGGTGCATTACGCTTCTTAAGGGCCGCCCAGCCACGTTCCCATCGTTCCGGCACAAGCAAGAATAATGCGATCGAAAGCAAAGCTCGTCCTCGAGAATTCAGCGGCGCGAATCCGCCCCTACGTGTGAGCGCGTCATCGAAAAGCGAAATGGCAGATTCACGATCATGCTCCGCGAGAAACGCGAAGACGCGGCGAAGGGCACGCGGTCTCAGTCCACGCGTGAACAGAAACTGCCTGACCACATTGACCAACCGGGAATCCCAACAGTCGAGATAGCGCTCCAAGTCCAGCAAATATCCGTCCCTGCAATTATGTGCGCGCAGCCTGAGGGACAGTCGATCGACCGCAACATCGGGCACCAACTGATAGACCGCGGCAACCGCGACGCGCTGCACCGCACTATTTTGGTCTTCAGGATTGTCGAATGCCACGCGCGGCCAGTTGCGTTCGATTGCCGCGCGCAAGTCGTGATCGCTGTCTATTTCGTCGCGCAATAACGCGATCGCAAAACATGCGGCGCGAGCCCAGTTATTCCATTCTTGCTTCGGCCGTGCGCTATCGTGCCGCTCGATAAGGAACCGCCGCGCGGCAGTGCGAAGACCGTTGCGTTGTCCCTCATCGGCATCGACCCAGCCGGGAGATGTCGTGATGTCACCGTGATCTCTGTGGTGATCTGGCGCTGGATCGGAGTCTTCTCGTTTGAAAGCACGGTCGCAAAATCCCACCCAGACCGTGTCATTCGTCTCTAGTTCTCGCCAGATTGGAACCATCAATTCAGCTCGGCTGTATGTCGGCCAGCGGCGCGAGTTCCGCGCTCGGACACGTTCGATATGCAGCTCCTGTGCGCGACGAAGCCGCCGAACCGTAGTGGCAATATCGAAGCGCCCAGCGGCAGGTAACGCTGCGCGCAGTTCTGGAAATTCCGCATGTCGCGCTTGGATTAAAGCATCACTGCAAGAAGGCAAAGCGTGCCACACCTGACGGGCGCATACCTGCGCCCAGACGGCGCGATGCTGCTGCGCAATCTCTGGCAGTTGTTCAAGCATCCATGCAGCATCTTCAAGCCGGACGAGCGTCATCTCACCCCGGTCAATGTCGTGCGCTTCCGATGCTGGTAACTCCAGCAACAGGCGGATGAGCCTTCGGCGCTTCGCCGGATCGTCGAGGCCACGGAGCGGATTAGGATCTCGGGAACTCCGGTAAGGCAGCGAATGATAGTTGCGCGCGCACACCCGCCAGTAATGGGCTAGTGCTGGGCCGACTTTAGGGTCCTCGAGATTTTCCATCGCCATCTCAAAGGCGCGGGCACCGAGTTCGTTCAGACCAATAAAGTCGTGGCCGATAAATCGCCCACTCTCCATTGCCGCAAGGACTGGTGGCACGTCATCCAGGGTCAAATGTTTGCTGATTCCATGCGCGAAAGAAATCCGCTCTGCTGACGGAGGCCTAAGGAACGGCAGCACGTCGCGCACATTCAAGGCCGCCGGAACGAGTTTAGTAATCGCCAGGTCTCTGAGGTTACCGCGATCATTGTCAGGTAAATCGCCATGCAAGGCTGCGGTCAGACGATCGCGGGAATGCAGACCTGTTATGTCCCACAGAGCGCCGCAGACGGCAGCGAATGCAGGATCGCGCGCCCCGATTCGTTCCCATAACAGCGGCTCCAACTCAGAAACCTTTGCGTCCCCTGCGATGCTTAACGCCATCCGCCGAACGACAGCGTTATGCGTCGGGTCTTCTATGTAAGGCCGAAGCTGCTCCGCTAACCGCGGATGCCTCAGTGTGTGATAGAAAAATCCCGTCCCAGCTTCGTCGAACGCTTCTTGGCGCGCGGCCTTTAGCAGCACGCCGGCGATCGCATGTTCGCGCTGTTCGTCCGTTAAGGGCGAAGCGTCAGCGCGCAGAAGAAGTTCCGGTTCTGTGGAGATCAAATGCTCACACCAGGACGAATTCATCGTAGCAAGCCGCGCTGCCACTTCAGCGAGCTGCGGAGCGACGCGTTCCCGCCCATCAAATGAGACACACAGCAACCGCCGAAGTTGTGTCGGCGCGCAGCCACTTAAGTAATCGGCAGCTAAGTGTTCGGCGAAGGTCTGGTGATCGAAGCCATACCGTTCAGGTCCACGCAAACTGAAAAGCGGAGTATCCAGAGCGGATGCGACGAGTTCGCGAGTGACGGAAAATTTTTCGCCACCGACAGTTTCATAACCACCTGCAATTTCATCAATCGGCAAATCGCCGTTCGCGACATCCTCGGTGTGGCGCGCGATAATGTCTCGCCCACCGAGCATCGTCAAAGAAGCGATTCGTGCTGCAACACGCATGATCTGCGTGGCGGGCGGAGACGGAGTGGGCAAATGCCGCGCGCGCTCATCGTCAAGCTCTCCGCATAACCGCTGGATTGCGCGCGAGAACAACTCGTGATGGCTACTAGGAAATTCGCCGCCTGCACGTGCCTCATCTAACAGGAGTCGCAATGTGATTGGACGAGCGGCCAACCCTTGGACGCGATGTCGTGTGACTTCGCGCCAAAACCATTCGGGATCGACATTACTGAGCTGCGCTGCAAGTTCGACATCCTTCCACCGCAGCGGACAAAGCTCGAACAGAACTGACGCGGCATCCTCTCGCCATAATGACGCCAGTGCTTGGCCGTCAGCGTGGTGCCATTCAGCCGCGCGGCAAACGAGAATGACCTTCACCCTGGCGAGTGGCTGCTCTTTGAGCGAATCGACCAAATCGAGCACGAGAACAGAAAGGCGACGCAATGCCTCATCTACTCCATCAAGCAACAGGCGAACGTCACCGCCGTCGGTTATAGTAGATGTCCAAGCTGCTGACTCGATAGTGCGTCGCCGTAGCTCTTCCGGCGAATGCAATAGTCGCCCGGTAAGCTTGATTAGTCGTTCGTTAGGCTGCAACCATTCCGTCGCTTTCGCGGCGAGTTCGTCAACCTCGATCGTTTTTCCAATGCCGGGCTGTCCGGAAAGCACCAGGCAGGGGCGGGTCAGGAGGTCGCGGAGCTGGTGGACGTGGGGATTTAGCGCGCGACCAAGTTCATCCTCGGGATCATCAAGGAAGCCGCGTCCGTCGTGACCAGCAGACAGTCGAGCGGTCGGTGATGCCCAGTGGCGACGCCACGGCACGACCTGACCGGCGATCAGTCGACGAACCATCGATCAAGGTACTCGCGCATCGCTCCCGCGCTAGAGCAGCCCTGTTTCACGCAGCGGATAAAAACGATCGCGTAATGAAAAACGCGACACTTCTTCTTTCACTTCTCCTTTGCGCACTGCTAACGAGCTGCGCGGGAATTAGTCCGACGCGCGTTGTCGGGGACACCGTCGCTGCAGCCGGCGGCGCATTCATCGGCAACAAACTCAGCAACGGAAATCCGCTGATCACTACGGCAGCAGCCGGCGGCGGTGTGCTTCTCAGTGAAACGCTCCAGGCGCAGAGCAACGCCTCGTCGCGCAAGGCCTACGATGCCGGTTATGACAAAGCACGGAGCGACTCCGCAAAGCAACAGTTCCAGACGCTCAACGATCGTCAGCGGTTTGGTCCGCAAGGCGATGACCGCATGCACGTGCGCTCAGTCGAAGTACCGCTCCCGGAACGCGAGGAGAACGGAGTCATTCTCGCGCCGAGCACCGCAACCATTCGAATTCAGGAGTAAATCGCCCATGAAACTCATCGCCTCACTCGCAGCATTACTGATTACCGCGCCAACTCTGCCGGCGCAGGTCGTCGTCATCGATCCGACCGCGATTGCTCACGAACAGGCCAATCACGCAGCCGATCTCGCCAAGTATGTGGAGATGGTTAACAACCAGCTCACGCAGATCAACACGCTGACGCAGCAGCTTCAGCAGATCCAGGCTTACGTGAAAGCGTTCGGCAATCCCGAGCAGCTTCTCCACATCGCCGGCGCGGACCAACTGATCGGCAGTCTGCAACAGACGGGTGTCGGTCAAACGCTAACGCAGTTGCAGCGGACAGCGAATGGGATTCAGGCGCTGCAATACAACGCCAACGGACTTTACACGAGCTTGGGTCCGTCCTTCACGACACCGGGCGGCGCGCAGATCCCGCGCATCGAGCAGCTCTACAGAAAGTACGGCGCGATCCAGCAGGATTCGCGGAATTTTCAGTCCGTCACCAGTGACGTACTGCAACGGCGCGAAAACCTGCGCAACAACATCGCCACCACGACAACGAAGCTCCAGGCGTCAACCACAGACGCGGAAACGCAAAAACTGACCGGCGTGCTTGTCGGCTACAACGCGGAGCTGGCCACAGTTGACCACGAGATCGACAACGCGACCGGTCAGGTGCTGACGCAGGACGCAGAGAACCGCGCCGATCGCGAGCGCGAAGAACAGGCGCGGCGGGAAGAGCGCCAAGCACAAGTGGAAGAGAGCGTTCGCCGCTACGGCGAAGTGTTCCGACTCGAAGACACGCCGGCTCAATTTCCCACAGATCGATAACGGAACCGCCTAACGAGCAAAAAACAGCGGCGCAACCATGAACGATTTCAACACCCTGTTTCCGAATTTCCTCAGCCAGTGCGCGGAGATGAATCGCGTGCTGATGCCAATTGCGTTCGTCCTCCTGGCGATCGGTGTTGTGTCCTCGACCGTCACCGGCCACCGCAGCCCGAGCGCCTACCTGCGGACTATCGGTCGCACCTTCGCCATTGCCGCGGCCCTCTCATATCTGCCGACCTGGTCCAACGAAGCGGCAACGGTCGTCGACACCACGGTAAGGGAAACGCTCCACGCTGATCCCGCCGGTGTATTCGACCAGTACAAGAAGACGCTTGCGATCAACAAAGGCCCTGGCGCTTCGAGTTCCGGCTCGAAGTCGTGGTGGGATCTGCTCGATGCGCAGGCGCTGTTCGAGATGTTCATCTCCGGCGTAATGTGGCTGCTCGGATTTCTGGCGAGCGTCATCGTTTTCTACGCCTACCTCGTCCAGAAGTTCATCCTCTACGTTGGCTACGCGCTCGCACCGATTTTCATCGGGATGCTCGCCGTGCGAACGCTGCATTCGATCGGCGTTGGATTTCTTCTCGGTTATGTCGGTGTCATCTGCTGGCCGATCGGCTGGGGGGCGGCGTCAATTCTCACATCTGGTCTGATTCAGTTCATGACCGACCAGAGCTTTCTCGCGTCTGGCGGGTTCACGGGGGGCGCTGGTTACGGACTTCAAAACCTGATGGGCCTGGCCGCACTCGCGCTGTGGCTGATCTCAAGCACAATCGCCGCGCCGATTATTCTTCAGAAGGCGATCGCAACCGGTGCGCAGGTCGGACAAGGACTTGTCACGACAGCAACGACTGCGGGCGTCGCGGGCGCCACCGCCGGCGCCGGAGCCGCGGTGGCTTTCGGCGGTGGGGGAGGATTTGCTGGATTGGCTGCCGGTGCCGCAGCTGGTGGAGGAGCGGCTCTGCTGGGAGCTGCCGAAGCATCCACCAGTGGCAGCTCTTATTCGCCGTTGGGAAGCATGGTCGGCTCGATTGGAAGCTCTCGCGGCATCTCGCGTCGGCCGCGGAAGCCAAAGAAGCACGACCCAAGCGGTGATGACGCTGTGCGTGAACTCCTCATGCGCTCACGGAACTAATCCATGGAAACAATCTCTTCTGATCTACGAACAACCACGCCCGCCGCCCAGCGTTCGCGGAATGTGCGGCGCCGTGACGTCGATCCGGTTCGCATCTTCGTCGACAAAGATCGACTGGCGCGATTCTGGTTCCTCGCAGCAGTCGCGGTGTTGATTGGCGCGGCGGTCGAGCGCATTCACCTGGCTCGCACGCTCAAAGAGCGCGAGCGCGTCGTGATTGTCGATCCAGCGGGGACGTTTTTTGTTTCGCCGCTCCTGCAGTTCCAGGAAGCGCGCGAGCTACACGCGGAACAAAGCACCGTCGCGGCCATCGCTTTTCTGGAGCGCAACCCGAAAGGCTTCGATCATCCCGAGCTGCTAAAGCAAATGTTCCTCAAGCAGGCACACGAGAAGGCGCTAGCGGAGTGGTCGGCCGAGGAGCCGGAGTTCAAAGCGAAGGACCTACATCAGAAAGCCGAGATCGCGAAGATCGATTTTCTCGAAACACGCAGCGACGCCGTTCTCACACAAGTCACCGGCCAGCTGATCCGCAGCGGCATCTTTCAAGAACGCGCCTTCAGCGAGGCGGTGCCCTTCACGCTCAAGCTCAAGATGCGGCGCAATCCCAACATGGTCGAGAACGGCCGCTTCCCAACCGCAATCCAAGACTTCAAGTATGAACCGATTCGTTAGGGTGATACTCCTCAGTTTCCCGATCGTCGGCATGAGTGCGCACGCCGTCGAGCCGCGCGTGCAGGACCTCGCGCTCGACGATCACACGGTTTACTCCGTGCCCGTTTCAGGAACGCGCGTTACGACGATCAGTTTCCCATCGCCGATTACTGCAATCGATGGCGCGCTGCTGACCTTGGATGGCAAAACGCCAGGTCTGTTTCAGGTCGCGCATACCAAAGGCACTGCGTTTCTGTCGCTGCGCGCGCTGGCAAAGGATGCGGCAACCAACCTGAACGTGCGATGGAACAATCGGACCTACGCGTTCGAACTGCATGAGAGCACGGACCCCTGGTATTCGGTCGTGCTTCGAACTGGAACGGAGAAATCAACCCGAGCGCCGCGTCCGCTCACGCCGCCGCGGCTGCTCGGTTTGATCGATAAAGCAAAGGCGTTCGGCTTGCTCCAGACGCAGCAACCGGATGCTGTTGCCGATGTTGAGTACGCCGATCATCGCGATAAGCCGCTCATCAGCGATTGCGGCGAGTACGAAGTTCGAGTGACGGAAGCGTTCCGCTTCCCTCAAGACGACGCCATTGTTTTCCACCTCGTCATTGTCAATCGCGGCGACAAACCGCTCGAACACGCGCCCCAAAAACTGGAAGTGCGCGTCGCCGATCGCGTTTTCAATCCTTCAATTACCGATCTCGTGAGCGGGATCGCTCCGCATGAATCCACGATTGGTTATGTGGTTGTGAGCGGCGGACCGAATGGCCGCAACAGCCTTTCCCTGAAGAACGATTTCACCTTTGTCCTCTCGCGCCGCGATCCGGCCGTCGAAATCAACGCGCCAGACGCGAAAGACACAGAGATCGAACCCGCTCCGCTACCGCAATGACACCGCGTCGCTTCCTCAACTTCTTCAAGTCACCAACGGGCGCGCTGACGCTGTTTCTCCTGGGTCTGCTGGTCGTGCTGATCCTCGTAAACAGCCGCCGACCGGCGCAACAACGAGTCTCGTTACTTCCGCAGAAGCTCTTGTCCAAACGCGAGAACGCGCCGCAGCTGCCGGAAACAGTCCGTCGCGACATGGTTCCGTTTGACCCGAAAGATGATCGAAAGGGGGAAACAACACCGCCACCGTCGCCGGCAAAATCGGCGAGTACACCACAGTTGCCGGTGCTGAGCCTCGTTGCTGAAACCCCGGTCGGCGTCACGAAAGCAGCAAAGAAGTTCAGCGAAGACTTCGCACCATTCGGTCGCCTCATTCCCTGCGAACTCGTTATCACGGTTGATTCTTCGTCAATCCAAACACCCATCATCGGGCTCGTTACCGAAGACATTTTTCATCACGGCCAGTTGATCATTCCTGCGGGTACGGAGGTGCATGGAACCGCACAGGTGGACCGCGCGCGTGAACGCATTGCCAGCAACGGACGTTGGACCCTCGTGTGGCAGAACGGCCAGGAGCTGAATGTCTCAGGACTCGCACTCGACCATGAGCTCGATCCCGAGACTGGCACGTGGGGGATCACGGACGGCAGCGCTGGTTTGCGTGGCAAGCTTCTGAAGACTGACAATCTCGCGGAGGTGAAACTATACGTCGCGGCCCTCCTCAGCGGCGCAGCGGACGTATTCACCGACAGACAAATCTCCGCGTTCGGCTCGTTCGCTCTGCCGAGTTTGCAAAACGCGCCACTGAGAGGCGCGCAAGCGGTGCTCGATCGATATGCGCAGCAAATTCTCACCGCGATCGAGCGTGACGGTTTCTACGTGCGCGTGCCCGCGGGTAAACAGTTTTACCTCTACATCACGCAGACAGTCGACGAGGACGACGCGAAGATCGGCGGCACGATGACGGCCGCATTGCATGCCGTTGATGCAACGAGTCCGACGCCGTCGCCAGCGTCTTCCGCGCTGATGCCGATGCGTTCCGAACCTCCTTCCACACCATGAAATATCTAGCTCTACTCCCACTATTCTTTTTGGCCGCGTGCGCATCTCATCCGCGCAAGATCGTAACTTCGCCGGCTCCGGTCGGTACGCCGACAGGCTCCGACGGACTTCGGACTAACGAACAATTGAAGGAGTACCGTCTCGGTCGGTACGTCGATGCGCGTGATCCCTTCGCCATGCACGAAGGTCATCCGCTTTACCGAATCGAGACTAGCGCCCGCTGGGACCTGCGGCCGAACAATGGCGCAACGCTACCTCGTCGGAACACAGTCCAGCCCGTCAGCGTTTCCGCAAACGATGCAGTCCTTGCCGAAGTAAATAAACAGCGCGCCGCAACACGCGCGTTCACGGAGCAAACCGCCGCGCTGAACCAGCGACTAACCGAACTTGGCCACGCAGTCGAGCAGACCCGCGAAGTCGCGAGGCAAAACTTGGAACTGAAACGCGACGTGGCAACTCTGCGCGAGCAGCTGGATTCGCTCGATACAAAGCTTCGCGAACGCAAGCCGCCCACCGCTTCGCCGTCGCCATCACCCGAGGACAAATGGTGATGCCTGGGATTCACAATATGAAAAGCACCGACAACCAACCTGTGATCGTCACCGTGGCGCCGACCACCGTCTCGAGGTACTCGGAAGCGAGCGAGGAGGTCGAGCAACGGCTCGGCGCTTCGCCCGGTCCCGAGTTTCTCATGAGCCTGGCGGTCGAGCACGAGGACGCTCTTGAGCTCGTTGATCTCTTCTGCGGCGAGATCATCGATGCTCTCCATCAACCCGCCGCTGCCATCTAATTAATACATATGAGTCTGAAACGACCAGATAAGAACACCAACGGCAACGGCGCCGCATCGGGTGATGCAGCCGGCGAGCCGAAGTATCGCGACAACGTCGAGATCAATGCCAAGATCGACGCCTACATTCAGGCGAACCCTAAAGAATGGGGCTACATCCAGGGCCTGCCGCGCGAGCGTTTGGAACGAATGCTCGTTCTGCAGCAGGTCAACAAACTCGACCGCCGCGAGCGCATCCGCGCCAGCGTGATGAAACAACTGGAGGCTAATCCGGAGCTGAAAGAGGCCTATAAGAAGCTCGTGAAGAACCTGCCAGCCGAGCAGCAGGAGCGCGCCATGCTCTCAATCGCGTCGCGGACGCTGCGCACCGTCACGCCACGTCAGCAGCAAAGCAAAGGCGCGCGAGTCTAGGCGCCGCGCTGCCAAACGCGAAGACTCCAGACTTGCTCCGGGCGTGCGCCGCTTCGTGCGCCCGGAGACTTCGCGGGCGTTTTCCCGGAGATGATGCCGCTGCTGCGCAACCGTATCGGTGCGCGACCAAACGCTAGTGGGTCGTGATCTTCGCGTTGAGACTCGCGAATCCTAACATTGGGTCGATATGATCGTGAGCCGTGATTTCCCAGTACATTCAAGGCTATCTCATCCCGACACTTGCATCATTCGGAGCGAGCGATGTGCAGATCTCGCTCATTACTTCGGAAATACGGAACCGCTTGGAATCATTGTTGCACCACTGGACTGATTCTGCATTCGTGGGAGCAATGCTTGAAACCGGCATGGAAGAGGCATCGGTCTATGTTCCCGAAACCGCTAACATCCGTATCCGAGCCCTCGTCGTCCTCGGCATTCGAAACAGTGCTCTTGAAGATATGGGATCTACGCGGCCATATCACGAGGACTTCCAAAGCAGCTCATCGCCAATGATTAGCGATGCTGATATGCGCACGATAACTTCACAAGCCGTTTCCTATTTCGAATCCGCTTTTCGCCAAGAGTGTTTCCATGACCTTGCGCGTCGACCGCAACAGGACATCTTCGCATCGCTTGCGCAATCTTATCCGCTCACTTGGAAACTTCTTGGATCAACAAGTACTTTGAATGGCGGGGAACGCCGCGTTCATTCGATAGGTTATCCTCCACCGCGAATCGATTTCACCAACGCGAGGTCGCGTGCCACAGGAACTCACTCCATAGTAGCCAGCGGTATTGATCCACGGCTAGACGACACAATCAGCAGCATCTTGAACGCTGTAAACATCGGGTCCACTGACCTGGTCTTCTTTCCCGCGTTCAAGTGGTTCACTCGGAACACTGAGAAGCTCTTCCGTGTGTTCGAGTTTATCCTGTGCAAGGACGCTCATATTGTGACGCTCAATTACTTCTTTTCACGCAACGTAGTCTGCAAACGCCGTTTCCTTCTTCCACCGTCGCACAACTCTCGCGAGATAGCCGCTCAGATCACTGACAGGCGAGGACTCTGCAAACGACATCGAGAAGCTCTTGCACAGGTGACTGCACCCGGTTAGACCCGCACGCAGGCGACCGCTCTTTCGATTATGTCCCTGCAGTATCAGTGCGCACCACAAACAGAATCGTGCTGATCTCACCGAACCTGACGCGCAATCTTCGCAGGATTACGTCACGTCGCGCTGGATTCTCAAGCCATTTCCGCCAAGTTTCGTTTGCGCAAGCGACGGTTAGAGTTCGTCTGTCTCGCCGTACCGGTTGCGAATGCTTTGATGCTTCTTCGCCCGCAACCTCGGTCCACTCGTGTTGATAAGCGCCAAGAGCCGCCGGATTCCATTTGCGTACACTAATTGTTGCGCGTGCCCAACTCCACCATCTCTCGCGAGTCATTAGATTCCGCCATTCGTAATGCGGGCGAATTTCATACCACCAGAGCTCAACCCAATTATCGCGCCGCAGAACTCCCTGCGCTTCGAGCTTGCGAACAGCGCGCCTGAGAGCCGGTAAACTCAGATGTGTTGCGACAGCGAGGTCTTCTTCCTTCGAAATCCACATTCCTTTCTGATGCAACTGAATGCACCAGTCGATCAACTGACTCCCGACACGCCATGCATTTCCTCGGATGCGATATGGCAGGAAGTAATCTCGGGCTCGATGTATGCGAACGTAATAGTCGTCGCCTCCGACCGTCTTCAATCGCATCGAATTCCCACGCTGCATCCCGGGCTCTTTTCTATCGCCAGTAGCCGCAGAAAACCAGTCTCAAATGACAAGCAACCTTTCTTCAATTCTATCGCTCGCTGCGCGCCGTAAAGGTATTGCTCGCTGCGCTGCGCTCCACCTTGACTGTGCTCGCTCCGCAAATAAGGAGGTCGTTATCGGTTGCCTTCAAGGAGCTATTGCTCTTTCCGAAATTCGATGACGGCTCAGCGTGTAAATGAGATGTCGCGCAGCGCTTTTGCGATTCGCGCTTTCACTCGTTCCAGCTGTTCCTGGGGCACAGGGTGTCCCTCTGCCTCTTCGATCAAGTGATCCAACAGAATTTTGCGACGGCCTCCTTTGCGGCGGGCTGCAAGTGTTTTTCGCGTAAGTTTGCGTTGGAGCTTCGAGCGCGGATCAGCCGTTGTCGTGGAATGCGGGCCGCCAACGAGCAGATCGTAGCGAATGAGCCCAGTGACGTACGCGGAGAACGATGGATAGCCAAGTTCCTGCCATCGCACGTCAACGAGCCTCCAGATATCGAACGGGAAGGTGACACGTTCCGGGACTGCGCTGAGCTGCACGGGCAAATCGTGCCGGCTACGGGTCGCGAGATCTTGCAAGTGATGAATACGCTCGACGAGCTGCACGAGTAGACCCTCGCGTTTCTGTCCCGGGCGATACCGCGCGACCAACTCGCGGTCCACGGCATCCTGCGCGGCCTGCGTGTCACAAGCTATTGCAACCGTGATCTCGTGCTTCGCGTCGGAACGCAGATCGTAACAGACCAGCTCCACGGCATACGGGTTGAAAATCGCGTGGCCGAATTCAGCGCACCGCAGCTTCACTGCCGGAGCGAGCAGGCCAGGAATCGTGATGCTCTTGCGAACTCCTTTGGCCATGGTGATCCCTGTTTCAACCAAACGGTTCATTCTTGTTTAAAGCCCGGGTGATTGGCAAGCCAGGCGTCGAGTCGTTGCAGAGTACATTTCCCCAACGAGAACGGAGAGTCGGACGCGTTTTTGATCTGCGACATGGCCGTTCGGCCGATGCCGGAGAGAACGCATAACTCTGCGCTATTAAACTGACGGTGGGGAAACTTGGCTGCTAAAAAGAGCAGCGCCGCGATCGCTGTTGTCGATGTAAAGGAGCCGTTTTCAACGGCTTCCATTCTGTTTCTGGTGGTTTGTCTGGTCATTGTTCATCCCTCTCGTTTGGCCCGTTGAGGAGAATACGTTCACGTGAACACTTCGACAATCTTTGACCAATGGCCACTTCGCCTATCGAGAGCGAAAACCGGGCACTCGCGGCCCGGCAAGATCGGCGTCGGTTGGCCGCCGCTCAAAACCTGTCAAAAAAAATCGCAGGTCGGGAGAGAACGTCTGACGGACGCCGGAGAACACGAGAGAAAGGCCGGCGCGCCGTTCGCGAAGTCAGCAAAAAACGGGGTGTAGAGCGTTCGTGTCGCGCGAGTTCTGGAGCAAGTGCGCCAGAGCGAGCGCGGCGAGAAACCTCAACGCACTCTGTTTATGACTGAAAATGAATTAAAGAAATTGGTAAACGAAGCGGTATCGCTGCACCGCGCGCTCACGACCTATGGGGAGCGTCTCAAGATCCTCAAAGGCGAGCTTGTTCGTGAAGCTAAACGTCACAAGGAAGATTTTGTTATCACCGATGGCGGCGGGTCCCGCTGGACCGCGACCGGAACCGATGGCTGCATCGCGCGCGTTAACTTTCCTGCGCCGGCGCTTCTCTCGCACATCGCCACCGAAGACGAAACCTTCGACAAAGTTCTGGCTCTCGCGGGTGAATCGCTCGACGACCTGTTCGAGTCGCGCCATTACCTGAAACCATCCGCGGACTTCCGCGACAAAGCCGCGCGTGCTTTGCCGAGGCGCGCTGCGACTCAACTCATCGAGTTGTGTCAGGTCGAGTGCTCACCGCGCGTAAGCTTTGAAACTGCGGAGACGAAAACCAAAGAGCGCTGAGTCGAAATCAACGTGCGCTATAAAAACAACATCGGTCCGCAGGTCCGGCGTCGTCGTTACGCGCTCGGCTGGTCGCAATCCGATTTCGCGACCAAACTGCAAATCGCCGGCTTCGATATCAGCCGGAGCGGCGTTTCAAAAATCGAAGCGCGCCTTTCGTACGTCGACGATAAGACGCTGCTCTACCTCGCAGAAGTCCTGAAGGTGCCAGTGCAGGATCTCTTCCCGCCGCGCACACCAGGCAATCGAATCCGCGAGTTTATGGACAAGCTGGAGACGACACGATTTTGATCGTAACCGCTGCCAAAACAAAAGTGTTACAACGGAGTGTTACAATCGCCTCACGCGCGTCTTCGCTCATCGGAGTAAATCGATGTCGTCGAGGGAGAAAAGGTGGTGCGCGGTAGAGGGTTCGAACCTCTGACCCCTACCGTGTCAAGGTAGTGCTCTACCACTGAGCTAACCGCGCGTCCCCGAATGAGGTTCGGGATTATGGACTGCGCGGGTTTGCTTGGCAACCTCCGCCAGGTTGACCGGTTGCCGCCCCGGGCCTTAGCGCCCGGCCTTGGGAAATGGGTTTCTGGCCACAACCACGAAGCTGTCTGCGCGAGCGTAAGCGATGAACTGTCCTGTCGGGGAATAGGCGACACTTTTGACGTAGGAACTCAGATTGTTGGGATCCTGGGGGAAAAATCCAAGCTGGGACCCATCTTTCACCTTAAAGAAACGAACCACCCCCGCCGCAGCATCGTCGCCCCCGCCCGAGGCTATGACTTGAGCATTGGGCTGGAAAGCCACGGAATTAATCGGCTGATCGCTGGCCGGGATCGTCTTGAGGAGCGTTCCGTCTGAAAAACGCCAGAGCTTAACATTGTAGACCGTTCCATCCTGGCTCGTAAAAAAGCCTCCCGCGAGCGTGGATCCATCGGCCGTGAGCGAAAGCGATTCCACCGTCTCCGAGGCCTCCACCAGCCGTTGCACCACTTTCCCGGTGGCGGTTACAAGAATGATGAGGCCGCCCTGACCCCCGACCGCGAGGTATTGGCCATCGGGAGAAAATTGCGCCGTCGTCGTTCCGTTGCTGTGCGCTACCGTGGGGACGGTCCGAAACCCGTCAGAAACGCGGTAGAAGTTCAGGTTCAAATTATAAGCCTGAACTCCGATGGCGCAGTACTGGGAGAAAAAGCCACGGTATTGACCGAGCTGCCCGAACCAGTTCGGAGGTTAAACGTCCGAATTAACTGCCCGTTTGTCGCCGCCCGCAGTTGATTACCGCCCAAGACCGCTTGCCCGTCGGGGGAAAACGTGACGGCCGTTCCGGCTGAAGGCAATTGCCAGATTACCTCCTGATTCTGGGCCCGCGCTCCGCCGGCCTGGAGCAACAGTGCGACAACAACGAACGATAAGGTGGCGAGGCAGCAGCGAACAGGGAGCTGCGTACTCTTGGGGTTTTTCATGGCGACTCCTTCTCTATTCCTTTTCGTGTTCGCCGCCGACTTTGGACCTCGCGGAGCCGCTCCGGAATAGTAACAGAGCTGTTACCTTCCGGCAGGGTTCGAGTCGCGGAGCGTGCCTCGAAAATGCGCCGAGCCAATCAACCACCAGAGGCCGGCAAAAACCGCTCCGATCAGGCCGCGAGCTTGGCGGCGTCTTTGTGCCCGAGGATCCGGACCGTCTGTTGAAGCTGCTCTACTTTGAGAGGCTTCTTCAGAACCGTGATCGGACCCTTGGCCAGAATCCGGTCGAGCATTTCGCTGTCGGGATAACCGGTGATAACGACAATGGGCAATTCGGGATCAGCTTCTTTCGCGGCCTCGAACACGTCGTCAGCCGGGCCATCCGGCAGTTTCAAGTCGAGGAAAAGAAGATCGAATTTTTGTTTCTCGATCGCGGCGATCGCTTCCTTCACCGTGCCGACAACCACCCGGCTGAAACCGATTTTTTTGAGGAAAATCTTGAAGAGACTCTGGAGGCTTTCGTCGTCATCGACCACGAGCACCGTCGGTTGCCCCGATTTGTCTTCCTTCAAAATGTCCTTGTCGAGCGACGCCTTCTTGATGCGCCAGCGGCCGCCGATTTGAATGGCGGGCAACTGCCCTCGCTGGACCAGGTAATAAACGGTCGGCAACGGGATTCGCAGGTATTTGGCCGTTTCCTTGACCGTCAACAGGTTATGCATTTGAGAAAAACAGCAACTTGCGCGCTAATGGGCAAGCCTTTTCGCTGAAATCAGGATTATAACTTTTATAGTCAATGTCAATTCCTCATTTTTTTGACTTTCCCCCGGGATTTTAGTGAGGCACGCCGGTTTGGGGCGATCCCCCGCCTGCGATCGCCTCCCCGACCCCCTCCGGATCACCCGCAAACCGCCTACATCCCGACTGGACAAGCCGGGGGCGGGGGGTGACTATTCCCCCCTTTCAATGAGCGCTCTCTTCTTCAAGCGGTTTCTCCAGCGGCCGTTCCAAATCGCTTCCATCATGCCGAGCTCAAAGGCGCTCGTGAAACGGGTGGCGCGTAAGATTGATTTCAGCGAACCGCGGGTAATCGCCGAGTACGGGCCGGGCGAAGGCGTTCACTCCCGTGAGATCGCGCGCCGGATGTCGGCCGATTCGCAGCTGCTCCTGTTTGAGCTGGATCCCGCCCTATCCCGGGACCTTCGCCGCCAGTTCGCCAACGATCCGCGGGTCCATGTGATCAACGCCGATGCGGCCCGGCTTCCCGAGGAACTGGAACGCCGCGGCATTCCCCGTTGTGATTACATCCTTTCGGGGATCCCGTTCAGCATTCTTGAGATCAGGAAAAAGCGCGCGCTCCTCGAGAAAACCTACGAAGCGCTGGCGGACGGCGGCAGCTTCATCATCTACCAGGTCACGAACGAGCTGCGACAGCACGCCACCCTTTTCGATCGCGCGGAATCGGAATACTTCCTGCAAAATATTCCGCCGATGTTTATCACCGTGTTTCACAAGTTGAATCGCCGGAACGGGCATCGCCGTCCTCTTCGGCAGGCCGCGGCGCTCTCCACCAATCATCACTCGGCATGACGTCCGGATCGACCCGAGTCGAGAAGGACTCGATGGGCGAAATGTCC
This sequence comes from Chthoniobacterales bacterium, assembly GCA_035274845.1. Lineage (NCBI taxonomy): Bacteria > Pseudomonadati > Verrucomicrobiota > Spartobacteria > Chthoniobacterales > Chthoniobacterales bacterium. The sequence continues at coordinate 140,114 of DATENU010000002.1, read as the reverse complement.
GTCCCGGAGTCCGCGCTTTATGGCGCTTCCACCCAGCGCGCCGTCCTGAATTTCCCGATTAGTGGCTACCGATTTTCGCGCCCCTTCATTCGCGCCCTCGGCTTGATCAAATGGGCCGCCGCCCAGGCCAACGCCGACCTCGGCCTGCTCGATTCTCATCGGACCGCTTTCATCGTCCAGGCAGCGGAAGAGGTGGTCGAAGGGAAGCTCGACGAACATTTTCCGCTCGACATTTTTCAGACCGGTTCGGGCACGAGCACGAACACGAATGCAAACGAAGTAATCTCGAACCGCTCCTGCCAGCTCGCGGGGAAAAAGATCGGCGCCAAAGATCCGGTCCACCCCAACGATCACGTCAACATGGGGCAGTCCAGCAACGACGTGATTCCCTCCGCCATTCACGTCAGCGCGGCGGAACAGCTTCGGCATTGTCTGTTGCCCTCTTTGGAAAAACTGGGGGCGGCTCTCGAAGCCAAGGCGAAGGAATTCCAGAACATTATTAAAATCGGCCGGACCCACTTGATGGATGCGACCCCGGTCCGGCTGGGCCAGGAATTCGGCGGATACGCGCGCCAGATTTTTTATGCTCGCGAACGGGTGGAGCGCGCGGTTTCGGTTCTCGCGGAACTGCCCCTCGGCGGCACCGCGGTCGGCACCGGGTTAAACCGGCACCTGGAGTTTCCCGGCAAAGTGATGCGTCATCTCGAACAGCGCACCGGGATCAAATTTCGCGAAGCCGAAAACCATTTCGAAGCGCAAGGAGCCAAGGACGCAGTCGTGGAAACCAGCGGACACCTGAAAACGATCGCGGTCAGCCTGTTCAAGATCGCGAACGACATTAGGTGGTTGGGAAGCGGTCCCCGTTGCGGCATCGGCGAGATTCGGTTGCCCGCCACCCAGCCGGGCAGCTCGATCATGCCGGGCAAGGTCAACCCGGTTCTGTGCGAATCGCTCATGATGGTTTGCGCGCAGGTGATCGGAAACGACAACGCCGTGACCTGGGCCGGGGCCAATGGAAATTTCGAGCTCAATGTCATGATGCCGGTGATGGCGCACGACCTTCTCGAGAGCATTCGGCTTCTCGGCAATGCCTGCGATGCATTCTGCGAGAAGTGCGTCCTCGGCATTGAAGCAAACGAAGAGCGCTGCCGCGAACTGGTCGAGCTTTCCATGGCGATGGTGACGAGTTTGGCCCCGAAAATCGGGTACGATCGCGCCGCGGAGATCGCGAAGGAGAGCGCGAAAACCGGACGGACCGTCCGCGAAATTTGCCTCGAGCAGAAAGTGCTGCCGCCGGAAGAGCTTGAGCGCGCGCTCGATCCAGTCGGGATGACGGAGCCCGGCGGCGAAGGTTCCGCAGGCGGATAAATCCATGCGCACCCTCATCGCGGGAGCAGCCATGACAGCAATGGTCTGCGCGTTCGCCCCTCTCCTGGCCGCCCAGGAAAAACGGATCGATCTCGTCGCGATCATTACGAAAGCGGACGCTCAAACTGCCCTGGGCGAAGCGGTCAAGGATCCCCAATCGCGGAATGGGGAAGGCGCCGACGGTTACTATTCGCGTTGCAATTATTACAGTGAAAATCCAGGCCGATCCCTCGTTTTGCGGGTCCGCCAGGCGAGTCCGGGCCAGCTCGAACCGAAACAGCAGTTCGATGAAATGAGCGCCGCCAGCCAGAAATCAAAGCCGGTTTCCGGTCTCGGGGACAAGGCGGCGACCGTCAGCGAAGGGCCGGAAAAAGGTCCGTCGCACGGTTTGATGCTCTACGTCGTCAAAGGCGACTTCTTTATCACCGTCGGCATCAGCGGCGTCGACGACGAAAAAAGCGCGACTGAGAAAGCGAAGACTCTCGCGCGCAAAATCCTGAAACAGCTCTAACTCGGAATGGTCGCTAACGTTAATGGTCCCCAATTCTCCGGCGGCGCGAACATCGCGATCAAATGCCCGAGCCACACTTACGATCAGATGCTCGCCTTCTATCGCGACACGCTCGGGTTGCCCTTGATCGAGGAAGAAGATGACGGCTGCATTTTTCAGTTCGGGCCGAACCGGCTCTGGATCGATCGGGTCCCGAACCTGAGCCATCCCGATATCTGGCTTGAGCTGGAAACGAACGACACGGAAGCGGCCGCTTCCTACCTGAAGATCAACGGCGTTCCTCGCCGGGATGAAGTCGAGCAGCTCCGGGAAGATTTCGACGGCTTCTGGATTTCCGATCCCGCCGGCGTCATCCACCTCGTCGTCGGCGACGAGGAATAAATGGAGACGGCCTGCCCTCAGGCCGCTCTTCGATTTTCGATTTTCGATCGCCCTGCTTCCCTAACCTCGACCCCTCACCTCTCCACTTCCTCCGGATGATGCTTGCGCCAATACCGGGTTGCGGCGCTCACGGCCATAAAACTTGGATCGGCTTGCTCGTAGTCGCGCCTCTCCTCTTCCGTAGCCCCGCCTTTCCGTAATTCCTCGACGACGAATTCAGCAAACGCCGTCTTCAATTTTTCCTCGTCGTCGCCGGCACGAAGGCGGTCGCGAAACCAAAGGGACCAGCGGCGGACCCGCTCTTCGAGCGCATCGAGATGCGCGGGGATCGAATCTCGCACCGGTCCAAAGTGGGGAAGAAAAAGCTCGGCCGGATTCAGAGCCCGAATTTTCGCGATCGCCTCCAGCCAGGCTTCGATGTCCAGCTCCGGCGGAACGAACGGCGGCGCCGGAGGACCTCCGCCTAACCGCACGCCGGCGACGTCGCCGCCGAAAAGATTATCTTCCCACTGGTAAACGTGATGATGACTCGCGTGGCCCGGCGTTTCGATGGCCCGCACGGCAAAGGGTGCGACGCGCACGACGTCGTTGTCCTGCAAAACCCGAACTCGCTCTGAAGCGATCGGAGAAAATTTTCCCCAAAGCCGTTCCATTTGGTCGCCGTAAAGCCGGGTGGCGGACGCGACCAGTTTTGCCGGATCGATCAGGTGCGGCGCGCCGCGGGGATGAACGTAAAGGGTCGCGCCGAGCTCGGCGAAGCGCCAGGCGGCGCCGGCATGATCGAAATGAATATGACTCAGAAAGACATGCCGAACGTCGCGAACGCTGAAGCCTCGCTCCGGGAACTGCGCGGCCAGAGTTTCAAAGGTCGATTCCGGGCCGGTGTCGAAAAGGATCAGCCCCTCATTCGTTTCGACTGCGGTGGAAGCGATGATCCCACGGCGCCCGAGATGTTGAGTGTCGAGGACGTGGATCATTCCTATTCTCCTCCGCGCGGCGACAAACTCGGTTTGGGATTCTTCGGCGCCGTTCCCCGCGCTGTCCGCGGCTCGTATTTATCAATCGTCAGCCAATGCTTTTGGCGGACGGCGTAAAATGGAAAGCTGACCACGGTCTTCGCGGTCGCCCTGCTCAACCGAAACAGGCGCGGTCCCCGCGCCGGCTCGAGAAGATAAGTGAACTGAAACGTCGTGACCCGCGCCAGGATCCAAAACAGCTGGCAGGGTGACTGGAGAGCGACATCCATTTTGAGAATGATGAAATCAGACCGGCTCACCCAGATTTTCCCGGCCAGGAGACTGAAGAATCGTTCTTCGCGCGACCGGACGTTCTGACGCGGCTTCGGTTCAAAGGCCAGGACATAGGCACTTTCGCCTCCGACGTTTTCGTCCGGCAATCGCTTCCAGGAATAACGATCCTGCAGGTTGAATTTCCGCACCGCTTCGACCGCGGATTCGGCCTGGTTCTTTTCCTCTTTTTCATCGCGCGGTTTCGGTTTCGGTGAAGGCGCCCTGGCGGGCGAAGACGAAGGCGAGGGTGATGGTGACGGCGACGACGCGCTTTCCGCTTTGAAAAAGGAAAGCTTCCCCTCCATTCGTTCCGCGGTGTATTCGAGCGGTCTCGGATCGCCCGGGCGCACGATCGATTGCCAGGTGCCGCGCGCCACGACTTTACCCGCGGCATCGAACTGATGCGTCGTCAGCGTTTGCTGATATTGCCAATCGCGCAACGCCACCCGCTGATTATCGAAAGAAGTCAGGGCGCGGTCGAAAATTTCGAGCGCGGTCAGTTCTTTTTCTTGCGCTTTCGCTCTCGGGGCGAAAAACAGGAGAACAAAAGCAAGACAGAGACTGAAATGGAATCGACGCATCCGAGCGAAGTCTATTTGGCTGGCTGAATCCCGCGGTGCGTGACCAGATAAACAGCGAAACTGCCCAGCCAATGGCCGCCTTCGTAATGCGCGCCGGTGACCGCCGCCAGGCCCGCGCGCCGATGCGCATCGGCGGCTGACATCAGCGCGGGACGGCGCGCGTCATCCGCGGGAAGCGCGGAGAGAATTCCTTCCAGCATCCAGGCGCGGCTCAAGTTCAAGCCGTCGAGATGAGCCAGCTTCGGATCGCTCGGATCGGGTGACACTGTCACCGGCCACCAATCCGCTCCCGCTTTCGTGGGGATTTGCGGCAAAAAATCCTGAAGCCACTTCGCAAATTCGCCGGGAGCCAGGACCCGGCGCATCGCGTCCGCTTCTCCCAGACAGGGAGAAAGAAAATCCTCGCCGGACGGTTCGTAGTTGAGAGCGCAATTCTTGTCCGCGAGATAAAATTGGCGCGCCTTCTCCGTGAGCAACTTCGCGAACTCCTCATTCCCGGTTGCCCGCGCGTAATCCAGCATGAGGCCGAGGGAAAAACCGGATTGGTTGTGTTCCCCGATGCGAACCGGATGAGAGAGCTTCGGCAGCCAGGCTTTGAGACGCTCGAGCGTCGCCTCTTCGAGCGGACGCAAATTCGCCAGCATCTCGCGCGCTTGCGGATCGTCCCATTCCCGCAGCTCCACGATCAACTGGAGCAACCACGCCAATCCATAAGGGCGCTCGAAACTGGCCCGGCCGTTTCCGCGCAGATACGCGGCTTCCTGTTTGAGATTGCCCGCGGTCAGGCTTTTCCGAAGAGCGGCCCGGGCCGGCGCGGCAAATGGCGCCTCGGGGAAAGTCCGGGCCAGGCGCACGAGCAGCCAGTGCCCGTGCACGGACGAATGCCAGTCGTAACACCCGTAGAAAGCCGGCGTCAGTTTCCTCGGCGGTGCCACATCGGCGTCGCCATTCAAGACGTGACTGAGCTTATTCGGATATTCTTTCCCGACGCACGCCAAAGCGAGGTTCGCGAAACGTTCCGCCGCTGCCGCGTCGAATTTCGGTGAAGCGTCATCCGCCATCGCTCCTGTAGCCGCGAGAAGCAGAAAAACCGGGACCAGCGCCTTCCTCATCGGCGCAATGTAACCCAATCCGCTCCGCGACAAACCGGCTTGACGCCGCGCGGCGAGATTCGCCATTCTGGCGGGCGAAGCCAAGCGCGCTTCGCCAAATCTCAACTCATACCCTTATGAAAAAGATTACTTCCATTCTCTTCCTCGGCGCCAGCCTGGCGCTTTTTTCGGTGGCTTTTGCCGCTGAAGAAAAGGCGAAAACGGAGACCGCCGCGGCGAGTTCCGAGCATGTCATGTATGCAGCCGCCGATTTGAAATGGGGCGACGCTCCCCCTTCATTGCCGGCCGGCGCGAAACTCGCCGTCCTGGAAGGCGATCCGAAAAAGGAAGGATTGTTTACGATCCGGCTGCAAATGCCGGCGGGTTTCAAAATCCCGCCTCACACGCATCCGACGGCCGAACACGTGACCGTGATTTCCGGGACCTGCTATCTCGGCATGGGACCGAAGTTTGACGAAGCCACCGCCAAGACCATGACGGCGGGAGCGTACGCGGTGATGCCGGCTGGAATGCAGCACTTCGCCGGCAGCAAGGAGGGATGCGTAATTCAGGTTCACGCCACGGGCCCGTTCGAGGTCAAGTACGTGAATCCGGCCGACGACCCTCGCACGGCCAAGAAGTAAGAGCTGGCGAAGCTGTCCCCGGGGACGAATGCGGCCGATAACCAAGCGACGGTTGCTGATCCTCGCGGCCGTTTGCGCGGCGGCGGCGGGCTATCTTCTTTTCACCACCGCGGTCTACCCAGAGCCCGGCCGGGTTGAAGGCAAGAGCGCTCCACTTCCACATCCCAGCACCTTTCTTCCCGATCGGCTGCCGGAGTTCCAAAAAATCCTGACCGATTTTCTGGAGCGCTACGATTACCGGAATCTGGGCTGGGCGGAAGACAAAGGCCTGCGCGACACAGGCCCTTTCATCAACAACAAATCCTACGGCGTTCATCCGACCGTTAAGATTTATTATTCGCCGGAGATCATGACCTGGCTCACCGGGGGCCGGGAAGGAACAATTCCCGACGGCGCGATGATCATTAAGGAACAGTACGCCGCGCCGGCCGCGCGCTACCAGCTCGCCTCAAACCCGCCCGCCTCCGGGTTTATCGACTGGACGATCATGATCAAGGATTCCAAGGGATCGAAAGACGGATGGTATTGGGCCGAGATCTGGAAAGGGCAGACGATCGATAACAACAAACCTCCGTTCGCGGTTCCCAATGCCGGCTTCGGATTGTACTGCACCCGCTGTCACACTTCGGCCGAGAAAGAGTTTACCTTCGTTTCCCTGGCCAACATCAAAGGTTTTCCCGGCCAGCCCCTCACCTATTTCACCGATCAATCATGGGCCCCGCAACCCACGCCCACTTCTACGCCGCAACAAGGAATGGGACATCTGGGCAAACCGTTCGGGCAGGTGGGACCGACTCCGCCCGAAGTTCGCGTAGGCCGGCCGCCGCCCCGGAGTCACCACGAAGAAATGGCCCTGCTCGGTCCCCCGGACAAGCCGGTGGAGACCCGTCCTTCGCCCACTCCGAATCCAGCGTTTGTTCGCTTCTACAATTCGATCCGTCCCGTGCCGTTGGCGGAGGTAAAGAAAATCCCGGCCGAGACCTACGATCACATTGTGCCCGATCACAAAGGTCCCCAGCAGTTTCTCACCTCGGATTCGTGCATGGGCTGCCACAGCGCCATTTATTACGGCAACCTCATGGTTTACACGGGCCAAACCCAATCGGATGGGGCGACGCCGGTGATGAACGTCTCGCCCTATGGCGAGTGGCGCTGGTCCCCCATGGGCCTGGCCGGCCGGGACCCGATTTTCTATTCCCAGCTCGACAGTGAGCTGGCTTACCTGAAGACCCTCAAGGACAAGCCGGCAGGAGAAAAGCTCGCTCGCGAAGTAGTGAACACCTGCTTTCGCTGTCATGGCGTGATGGGAAAACGCCAGTTCGATCTCGACCACGGGGGATCGGCTGATTTCGATCGCGAGTTTGTTTACCAGACCGAGATGAAGGACCCGACCTTCAAGTATGGCGCCCTGGCGCGAGACGGAGTCAGTTGCGCGGCTTGCCATCATATCGTCGATGACAAACCGCCGCCGGGGGTGTCCTCCCTGAAATATTTCCTCGATCACTCGATCACCGGCCAGTTCCAGACCGGCAAACCCGACGAGCTGGCGGGCCCGTTCGAAGACAATGTCATTGTCACCGATCCGATGAACAATGTGCTCGGGGCCAAACCGAAGCACGATCCATTTATCAAAACTTCCCGGATGTGCGGCAGTTGCCACACGATCGATCTTCCGGTCGTCGATCAAAAGCCGATCGGCCACAACCTCGAGCAGCTGACTTACCTGGAGTGGCTCAACAGCAGTTACCAGAATGAGTTCGGGCGCGGCGCTCAGGCGCAGACCTGCCAGGATTGCCACATGCGCAGCAGCTACAGCAACTCCGCGGGCACCCTGAAAGTCCCCCTCATCCAGCAGCCGTTCGCTTCCGTGGAGGATGACAACTACCCGGCGGCCGAGCATCGCGCGCCGGCCGACAAGATCCAGGTCCGCTTCCGCGACACCGGCTTCGTCCGGCACCAGTTCCAGGGACTCAATGTTCCGCTGCTCGAAATGTTTTCCCAATTCATGACTGAGGCCACGCCGAAATCCGGTCTCCCTTCCAACGAAGTTTTGGGCGTCCGCCAGAACGATTACATGCTCACGGTGAACGCCGATTTGCCAAACGCGATCGATGCCTTCGTCGAGCAGGCCCAGAATTCAACCGCCTCGATCGCGGTCACGCCGGTCCGGGTCGAGAACGGCAAGCTGATTGCCAACGTGACCGTGACCAACAAGACCGGGCACCGTTTTCCGAGCGGCGTTGGGTTTCGCCGCGCCTTCATCGAGTTCCAGGCGATTGATAACCGGAACAACAAAGTCGTCTGGGCTTCGGGCCGCACCAATGAGCTGGGCATCATCGTCGATGAAAAAGATCAACCGCTGCCCTCGGAGTTTTTCGATCGCTACCAGGACGAATCCGGGAAGAGCCAGCAGCATTATCAGCCTCACTATTACGACCAGGCCGGGCATACGATCACGCGACAGGATCAAGTCCAGATTTTTGAGGAGCTGATGCAGGATGCCGACGGAAACTTTACCACGAGCTTTATCCGCCGGGACACCCCGGTGAAAGATAACCGCCTGTTACCGCTCGGCTGGACCGAGAAAGGACCCGATCCTTCGCTCTCCGGCTTTTTCCTGGAAGCGACTCATCCGCATGCCGTGGGCGAGGACAGCCATTACCGGGATGGCAGCGGAACGAGCGTGGTGACTTACGAAATCCCGCTCAACGGAATCGATCCCGCCTCGCTAACCCTGACCGCGACGATCTATCATCAAAGCATTCCGCCGTATTATTTGAAAATGCGTTTCGACCAGGCGCCGGATTATCCCGCCACCAAGCGGCTCTACTACCTGACGTCCAATCTCAATACGTCGGGCACGCCTCTCGAGAACTGGAAGCTGAAGATTGTGTCGGCAAGCGCTCCGGCGGCTTCAACGCGTTAGGCAATCGAAATCGGTGCGCGTGTCGATGTCCATCGCGCCTTTCTCAAACTTGATCGACGCCACCTCCTCAGGCCTGCGATCCGATCAGGGCCTTGGGTGGCAGATCGACCGGTAACGCCAGCAAGGCGACAAAGCAGGAGCGATCAAAAAGCGTGGGAATACCGAAGCGACAATGGGCGCGACTTTCGCTCGATTTGTAAGCCGCTGCGAACGTCTTCACTAGCGGTTCTCCGAAAAGAGCGCTTCGCTTTTTCGCACCACCCGGATACAGCCGGACTGTTGGAGCGCTTTCGTGCGCTCTTTCACGATATTGGCGAAATCCGTTAGATTTTGTTCTTCCAACCGCTTGATGTCTTCCACCTTCATCCCGCCGATTCGCAACTGTTCCCCGCGATAATTAAAGACATGCTGGATCGAAGTTAGGGTCTTCGGCACGTCCACCGGAAAAAGTGTCCCCTCATGCAGCACTGCAAAGGCGGTGAAGGCCCGCCCATACTTCGATTGAATCGAAATATTCTTGGCCCGCGCGCTCCCGTAAACGTCGTGCACCAGGCTTTGCGAACTGCTTTCAAGGTCCTCCAGCGTTCGCGGAATATAGACCGTGAAGATGCCCACGATTCGATATTGGCTGAGTTCATTGGCACGCTCATACTTAAAGCACCCACTTTCGCCAATAACAAACCCGCCCAAAAAATTGTCAACGTAGCCAAGCGCGAGGGGAGCCGCCGGCGAGAGGAGTTCCTGGATAGTGCGCGCCGCCGAGTCCAGGTTTTCGCTCCGCACCTTCTTCAACGCTTCGATAGACCAGTCGCCATACTTTAACCCCAAGTCGCCCCGCTCAATCCCACCGGTAACTTTCTGTCCAAAGTCGAGCAACATTCTCCCCAGATTTGCGATCTCCCGCCGAAACAGAATCAGAAACAACGCCAGGATCAGCGGGTAGGCAATCTTCCCGAGAAAGCCCAGTATGACCTTGAGTAATTCAATATTAGCAGGACTCATTCGATTGTCGGCGAGGTACGCGGACTTCCCTGTCCCTTGACGTCCCGCAAAGCTTTCTCGGCCCGCAATAACATTGCCGCCATCTTTTCCCCTTGTATCAACTCGATGACCGCAAATCGATAAGAAACAATGATCGGCTCGCTGCCTCCGAGAGCTAGGGCGGGAGTAACTTCGCAATGCTCCCGGAAGGCGTTGAAGAGTTTCGCCGCTGCCCCGGGCTCCAGCGGGAGAAAAAACAGGAACTCATCCCCATGTCGAAAGCGCAGGCTCAAACTCCCTTTAGGCAACCACGAGCGAAGGTTGCTGATGAAAGCTGCGATCACCCGGTCGCCGGTGTCGTAGCTATAAAGATCATTAACAACATGAAAATTCTTCATGTCGAGGACGACGAGCGAATAAGCCTGCTCCTGGACCAAGACAAATTCATGGATATCCCCTACATATTCTATCCGAGGAATAAGGAGCAGCGGATCGAGAGCGCACATCGGCTCCGCGCGATGCATCTTTTGGTCAGTCATCGTCTCATTCACAACCGGAGCGCCCCGTCCGGAACACGCTATCGCGGCCTGAATTCCAGGCAGCCATTTACAAACCGCGTTTCACTGCCGCTAAATCAACTTGTCCGGCGTGATTGGCAAGTCGCGAATTCGTTTTCCGCGACGATCTATTATCAAAGCATTCCGCCATATTTCTTGAAGATGCGGTTCGACTAGGCGCCGGATTCTCCGGCGACGAAACGGCTCTATTATCTGACATCCAATCTCAACACCGCGGGCACGCCGATAGAGAATTGGAAGCTGAAGATTGTTTCGGGCAGTTCTCCGGCAGCTTCAACCCGTTAGGCGCTCGAAGTCGGCGGGCTCCGGAGCCGCCTCGTTGCCAAGTTCCAATTGGAAATGCCGTTGTCTCGGCAGTTGCCCAGCCTGTCGGAGCAGAGTTTCGAAAACAATTGCCCGCAGTCTCTAACTCGTCGTCGGCACCGTCCAATGAGGCGATGCGCCGCCGTTTTCGGCCATCCACTTGAGCGCGGTGATGCTCGGAATAAAGCAGTACAAACCGCCTTTCGTGGTCACGAAGCGGGAAAAGCCGCCCACGGTAACTGGATTGCCCGACTGCCAATAAGTGAAGCTGCTCCCGCCTGGAACATTTCCCAAAAGCGGATCGATCCCGGCCTGGGCCTTGAGTCCCGGGAACGTCCCGCTGTTGACCCACTGAGACATGATGAACTCGAACTGATTGGAGAGCATTGCGCACATGAAATGCCCGGCCAGCCCGCGCGGTTTACCGTCGTCCACGCCTTCGTAGTGCGGCCCATACGCATCGGCTCTGCGCATAATTCGGTGGTTCACTTTATCGCCCACCGAGACGAGCGGGCCTCCTCGCGGATTCGACCGCCTGGTGTGCGCGGAAAAAGGACAGGGCTGTCCGACCGTGTCGGTGCCATAATCGAAATCAGTCAGCTGGATGTCGGGCAACCTGAGGCCGGGCGCGTTCGGCTGAAGAACCACCGGATTCGCATTGCGCCATCTTCCGCACAGCTTGCTGGCCAGGAATTCCTGCGCCGCCTCGTCCCGGCCATCGGCGCTGAGATAAGCCTCAAACGCCGCCACGTCTTGCTCGAGGATGCGAAACGCGCTGAAGGTTCCGTTTTGGCCAAACTCCAGAGGCTGCGGCAGGTTGTAGCTGGTCATGGCGCCGTCGCGGGTGACAAATTGCCAGGCCGGCACGTACGGAAGCTGGTTGGGTCGCGGCGGCGCCAGCCCTACCTCGTCGATGATTGGGTTGGAAATCCCGTCGGTGTATCCGAAATGAATTTTGCGATAGTTCTCTCCACTGATCGGGTCCGTGAAAACATAGGGATCGACATCCCACTCAAGAACGTCGCTGTCCGGCGCACCCGGCGGTGGGATGACCCCGGCAAACATTTCTCGGAGTTGCGCGGAGTAGAGATCGCGATCCTGGGCGGTGTTCGTATACAACGACAGAAGCAGGTGGGCCCGATTCGCATTTGCGGTATTGAGCTTGGTGAGCCAGTTATCCGGACTGTTGGAGCCAACGTCGCCCACGGAGTTAGCAGCCCCGACCGCGCCGCGGAGGAACGAGCTGAAGTTCCCCTGATTGATGCTGAGACTCGCGGGGAGCTCGAGCGCTTCGAGTCCCTGCGCGGTCAGTCCAATGTTGAGCGCATACGCCGGCTTCACGCCCCGGGGCCATCGTTCCGCGCTGGTGATCGACAGCGGGCCTGAACTCGAAGTGAGCGCGGTCAGAAACTCCAACGCAGCCCCGGCCTGGCCGATGGTCAGGACGAAATGCCGGCTCTTGGGCATGTTATACCCGTGCAAAATAAACCCCTGAATATCCGGGAAATCCTCCGGATGAATCTTGAGCGGGTCGGCCTTAGTCGCGGTCAGGGGTTGAGACATGGATATCTCCCGGCGGTGCGGATTGGCTCACGGAGCTGGGCGGCGCGGTAGCGGGCCTAACTCGAGCTCGGGTTCAGAATGTTCTGCACGCTCAGCTCAGGATAGGCGCTATACCACTGCCCCCATGAGTTAGCCGGATTGGTGTTATCGTATTTTTGCACGAGAGCGGCGAACCCGGCTGCATTCTTGGTCACCGGCACCAGGCCGGCCGCGGCCGGATCATCGACCGCCAATAGAAAATTGTCGAAGAATGCGGCGACGGAAGGTTGGTTAACGAAATCCTGGATATAGGCGGCGAAATCGAAGTCGTAAGACGTGATCACCGCGGCGAGGTTGGAAGGGACTCCCGAGGCGTTGTTTTCTGCAAAAACAAAGATGCGTGCAAAATGCACGGTCCCGACGGCGTCGAGGCCGGAAGGGTCGATGGGATTGTTCGCGAGCTGTTGGCGCAGCGTATCCACGAATTCTGCCTTTATGGGAATGATCGCGGTCAGCGCATTTTGGATGGGTGTAGCCATAATTTTCTCCTGGTTGGGGTTGTTTTGTCGGACCTGTTTCCGCCCGGTGAAAAACGATGGCGCGCGGCGGCGCGCGGCAGGGAATTCCAGGGTGGTCCGCTCAGGATTCCGGGATTACGAAGGATTGTAAAGCTTAAACGCAGCGCCCTGGCGGTCTAAAATGACGCGCATCCCGTCTCGCGAAAAATTCTTTTCCGTGACCCGGGGCCTGAGGCAGGTTGGTCGTTGCGCTGCGCGCATTTTCCCATGGAAGTAGGAACGACTCTCTACGTCACGACGCGAAAAGCGTGGCGCGCCTGGCTCCAGAAAAATCACGCGAAGCAGAAGGAAATCTGGCTGGTTTACACCAAGAAACAGAGCGGCAAGGCGCGGATCCCGTACGACGTGGCGGTGGAGGAAGCGCTCTGCTTCGGTTGGATCGATGGGATCATGAAAAGCATCGACGCAGATTATTTCGTCCAGCGGTTCAGCCCGCGCCGGAGCGCGAAGAGTCAGCTCTCGGAAACGAACAAGGAGCGGGTGCGCCGAATGATCCGGGCCGGATTAATGACCCCGGCCGGGATGGAAAAAATTCGCGGCCGGATGAGCGAGAAGTTCGTGCCCGCTCCCGACATCATCGCGGCGCTGAAACGCGATCCGGTCGCCTGGAAAAATTTCCAGCGCTTTCCGAAATGGTATCAGCGCGTCCGCCTCGGCTGGCTCGACATGTCGCGCCACCGGCAGGACATCTTCGAGTCGCGCCTGCGTTATTTTCTGAAAATGACAGCGCTGAACAAGCGCTACGGACAGGTGAACGAGGCGGTAACCAGGGAGCGGCGGTTTACAAACCGCCGAGCGAGTTTGTAGCGCCGCGCTCCAATATGAAATCGGCGATTTCAAATCGCCGCTCCTTGAAGCTTGCGACATGTCACGCTTAAAGATCCCCGGCAGACAACTCCAAGTGAAAGAAGGGCTGTTGTGGCATCAAGCCTTCTAATAATATCAGGCAACTTGAAGACGCGTTTGCTATTCCCTGGAACGGCGTTCGCCATCGGAGTCATAGCGTTTGCGGTCGGTTACCGGACTCCCGGGCCGCTCCGGGCATTGACCACCAAAGTGGAGCCGGCGCCTGAGGTTGTTCGCGTCTCGACCGATCACGCTTCGGTCGCTGGCACCTCGGACACCTTGCGGCGCGACAATTTGCGCGTGGAAGGTTTCGCTAAAATCGGCTTTGCCGAAATGGAGGAACTGTTGACGACGTCTTCGGCGCCGCAGCGAGAGCGATGGGCCCGGGAGTTGGGCGCGCTACCCGATAGCCCTATGAAGCCGATTGCGTTGATCGCTTTCTATACCGCCTGGCTCGACTTCAAACCGGAAGAAGCCTTTCGTTCGCTTCGCAAGTTTCCCGATTTGCTCTACCGCTCAAGCATATTCGACGCGCTCCATGCGGCTGTTCCACCTCCGTTGCTGCCAGAGCTGATCGACGTGATCTCGGAGTTGTCGGAAGCGGAACGGCGCGTCCTTTTGCCCTCCTATCTTGCCGCGCTCGCCCAGACTGACCCGGCGGCGACGGCGCGTTTTCTTAATACGCACCCGAAGCTTGTCTCAGATTCGGATGCGACCGCCCTGATGTCGACCTGGGCACGAGACGACGTCGACGCGGCGAGGAAATGGCTCGACGAAAGCCAATTTCTTAACAACTCGGATGTGCTCCGCTCGCTGGTAGACGCATGGTTCGCGAAGGATCCGGCGGCAGCGCAAGACTACGTCGTCCACCAGGGTGACATCCTGGCGATTGACGCGGCCGCCAATTCTGTCGCTGCTCGTCTCTTCAGCACTTCGCCGGAGCAAACCCGCGAGTTCATCAGGAGGTTCGATGATCCACGCGCGTCATTACTGCTGCTGAACCTGGTTTCCTCCGTGAGCGATGATCAGGTCGCCAATTTGGCGGCGTGGGCCTCCACCTTTCCAAGGTCTGTCGCCGAAGAAAGTCTTGGCTACACGCTAGCGCGCTGGAGCTCTCTTGATCCGAAGCAAGCTCTTGATTGGATTCGAGACAAACCTGTAACCGAGCGCGAATCGCTCGTCGTCCAGATGGTCCGTTCCCAAATGGCGCCCGTAACGCCCGAAATCGCGGCCCTGGCCTACAAGATCCGTGATCCGCAGAAGCGCGACGAAACTCTTTCCATTCTGGTCCGATCCCTCACGGATGGACCCGAGTATGCGACGGAGCAAATTCGCGCCTTCGGATTATCCACTTCGCAGACAAACCACTTGCTGGAGTTGCGGGCTAAAGGGTCAGAATGATGGTCAAGCGATTCATTATTATTGGCTGCTGTGCCCTTGGCGCCTTTGCCTTTGGCCGCTGGCTATCGCCACCCGCCACGGCGCGCGCTCCGGAACCGCGGATGGCGGATTCTCGGGTCGCTATGCAAGACGCGCCGGTTGAATTGCCGCCGCCGGAGCGTGCCGGCCGGGTGCCCTTCGTTGACGTATACCGCAGCCTTCGCTCGTCCAGTGCGGGAGAACACCTCAGGTATCTTCACTCGATCCAGAAACTTCCTGACGGTCCCGATCGCCGCGCGGCGTTGACCGCATTCTTCCAGGACATGGCCAGCCTAAACCCGCAGGAAGCAGCGGACCTTGTTCGACAGGTTGGCAAAGACGATATCGAGCGAGCCGTAAGCGCTGTCCTGGGGGCCACTCCTGCGCCCGATACCCCGGTGCTCGTGAAGATGCTTCTCGATTTACCTGCGGACACTGACCCGAAGTGGCGCGAACAGAGGCTCAAAGGCCAGATGTATTACTGGGCTGCCTTCGATCCGACAGCAGCGCTCCAGTTCGCCGAGCAATACCAGAGTGTCTATCCCGGCCTCGCCGCCGGCGGCATCCTCCACTGTCTCGCGGCCGTGGACCTGCCGACGGCGGACCGCTGGCTCAAGGAACATCCTGATCTTGCCCGGCAGCCCGAGTTCATGAGTAACTACCTGCAGGGGCTTTTTCAGAGTGATCCGGCGAAAGCCCGGCAGTTCCTGATCGAACACGCCACCGACGAAGGAGTGCAGCCCAGTCTGAAAGGGGCCGCTCGTCTCACTTTCCTGAGTTCTGCGGACGACGCTGCTCAATTCATCGATCATCTCCCGACCAGCGACGCCCGTCGGACGGCGCTCGACGGCATCGTCGACACGAACGTTGACCTCTTTGTTAATCGTGAAGCCAGCCGGAGCGAACTTTGCGCGGGCCTGGCAGAATGGGTCACCAAATTCCCGCAGGACGACTGGCCGAATCTCCTGTCGCGATTTCTTGGCAAATGGCGCGAGTTTGATCCGGACGGCTCCGTTAGCTGGATGGCCAACCTCCCGCCGCCAACGCGATCGGCAATCGCACGCGAAGTCGTGCGGGACCTGCCATCGCCCTACCAAATGAAACAGATCCTGACCACGACCACGGGTGACTTTCATCACGACGTCCTCGATGCCGTTGCCAAGAGCTTGTCGCAGGATCCCGACGTCCGAAAAGCCATTATCGAGTCGCTCGAGCTCCCGCCCGAGGAGGCGGCGCAACTCGCGACCGTGCGTTAAGGCGCTCCTTGAAGCTTGTCGACCATCTACGCTTAAGAGCATTGTTCCTCCGGTGAAAAATTTTCTGGCCGATCTCCGCTTCGGGCTTCGCTTGTTGCTCAAGTCGCCGGGGTTCGCCTTCACTACCATCGCGGTGCTTGCGCTCGGCATTGGCGCGAACGCGGCGGTGTTCAGCGTGATTGATGCCGTGTTGCTTCGTTCTCTGCCTCTCCGCGACCCGGAGCGCGTCGTCATGATCTGGGAAAAAAATCCGGCCCTCGGCGGATCGATTGGCGAGCGGGTGCCGTCGGCTTACGTGAATTTTCTCGAGTGGCAGCGGCAGGCCACCCAGTTCGAAGCGATCGCTGGATTTGAAGACGCAAACTTTAACCTGACGGGAGGCCCGGAGCCGGAACGGATCGAAGGCGCTCGCGCTTCGCCAAACATCTTCGCGCTTTTCGGAGTGAAACCGGCGCTGGGGACCGGCTTCGATTCCGCGGGCACCGATGCCTCCAAGACGCACGTCGCCGTCTTGACCGACGCGTTTTTCCGGAGCCACTTCGGCGGCGACCGCAACGTTTTGGGTCAAACCCTCACGCTCAATGACGTGGTCTACACGATCGTCGGCGTGCTGCCGTCCGAGTTTCATCTCCCGGCGGCGCGCGAAGGCCAGGACCAGCATTCCCCGAAGTTGTGGGTGCCCTACGATGACACTGCGACCCAGAACCAGGCCGAAGCGAAGCGGCGCAAAATGCAGGTTTACGGCCGACTCCGGACGGGTGTCACCCTCGCCCAGGCCCGCGCCGAGATGTATGGAATCGCGAAAAATCTCGCCGAACAGGACCCGACCCAGAACGCCGGCTTCGGCGTTAACGTTTTCCCCGTTTCCGTGGAGAACCTCGGGCTGGATTTGCGGCGCAACCTGTTGGTCATGCTCGCCGCGGTCGGGTTCGTCCTCCTCATCGCCTGCGCGAACATCGCCAACCTGATGCTGACTCGCGCCACCGCCCGCCAGAAGGAAATGGCGGTCCGCAAAGCGCTCGGCGCCGGCGGCGGCCGGCTTGTCTCGCAATTGCTGGCGGAAAGTCTGCTGCCGAGCGGGATCGGCGCGCTCCTCGGGCTGGGCTTGGCCCATTTCGGAATCAAAGCGCTCGTCGCTCTTCACCCGGCCGGAATTACGCGGCCTGACGACATCAAGCTCAACTTGACCGTCCTGCTTTTCACCATCGGCCTCTCGGTCGTGGCCGGCGTTTTCTTTGGGATCATCCCCGCGTTCCAGGCGGCGCGCACCGACGTTAACGCGTTCCTGAATCAAACCCGCGGTGCGAACGCCGGCGCGTCCTCGAGCCGGCTTCGACGGGCCCTGGTGGTGGCGGAAGTGGCGCTCGCCTGCGTCCTTCTGGTTGGCGCCGGGTTCATGGTCAAAAGCATGCTCGCCGTCCTGAGCGTCGATCCCGGATTTCGCGCCGATCATTTGCTGACCATGAAATTCAGCATGCCGGCTTCGCGGTACGCCAACGACGTCCAGATCGCCGCGTTCTGTCGCCAGGTCGAAGACAAGATCGCCGCCATGCCGGGCGTGAAGAACGTGAGCTTTTCCGATGGCCTGCCAATGACCCGGATTCGGCTTACTCGTTTCGTGCTGGAAAACCAGCCGCCACCGGCGCGCGGGAGCGAACCGACCGCCGATATGCGCGGCATATTTTCGCCCGGTTATTTCGACGCGGTCGGGATTCGTCTTCTGGCCGGCCGCAATTTCACCGCGGACGAATTGCAAACGAAAGCGCCGGTCATGGTAGTCAACCAGACGCTGGCCAAGCGGCTGTGGCCTAACGAGGACGCAGTCGGCCAGCATCTCCGCAGTGTGCCGTCGCGGGCGGAAACGCCGCCGGTCGTTTCCACGATCATCGGCGTCGTTGGCGACACGCACCAGGAAGGACTGGAGAGTAAGACGCGGCCGGAGATCACCAAACCGATGGTCGATTTTACCCAGCTCACCCTGGCGGTGCGCGGCAACGGCGATCCCGAGTCGCTCGTTACCGCGGTCAAAAGCCAGATCTGGTCGGTGGACAGAAATCTGCCGGTCTTCGAGGTCCGAACCATGGAGCAAATCCTCGATGAAGATACGAGCCAGCGAAAATTCCAGTCGTTCGTCATGAGTGTTTTCGCAGGGCTCGCCCTCGTCCTTGCTTCGATTGGGCTGTTTGGCGTGCTTTCGTCGCTGGTCGGCCAGCGGACCCAGGAGATCGGGATTCGCATGGCTCTCGGGGCGCAGGGCAAGGATGTTATGCGGATGGTGGTAGGCGAAGGCCTGCGCATGGTGCTGCTCGGCGTCGTGATCGGCATTGCGGCAGGAATTGGGCTGTGTCGTTACCTGGCGAGTTTGTTTTTTGGCGTCAGTCCGGCCAGCCCGGCGACCTATCTCGAAGTGGCGATCGTCATGCTGGGGATGGCGCTGCTTGCCTGCCTGCTGCCGGCCTGGCGCGCGATCCGGGTCAATCCAATGACAGCGTTGCGTTACGAATGACCGCCTGAGAGACTTCACGCGCCATGGATTCCGATCAGCCGATGCGAAAAGTAGCCCGCGCCGCCGCGGAAGACATTCTCCGGATCATTTTTGGCGACGATCTCGAAGGTTGCCGGGTGAGTCTCGATCAGGTCACCGACGTGATTTCGAGCGCCATGGCCGGTCAGGCGGATTTCAATCGCGCCGTTTCGGAGCTGAACGACAAAGCTTTTGAAGCGATCCGAACTCTTTCGACGCCGCCGGCCAACGGTGCCACCCTGAATGCGGATGAACTGCGATCGCTCCTGAGCGAACGGCTCGACAAGATTCAAACCCTGGCCCAAAAAGTAATCGCGGCGAACAAGAAGCTCTGAGTGCTGCTCGCAACCTAACGACATGAAAACAATCCTGACGGCAATCTTCGCCGTGATCGGTCTGACGACCGCCGTGGCCGGCCAGCAATTCGACGCCGCCACCTGGAAGAACGTCCAGACTTACGACGTCCCGACGCTGTTGAACCAGGAGGCGTCGCTTATTAACCGGGTCGTTGCGGTCCGTTTCCATTATCGAAGCGCGAAGCTGCGGCACCTCAAGCCGAGCTGGTACGAAGCGTCGATCTGGCAGCACGATCCAAAAGCCAAGAAGGGTTACTCCGCGCTCCGGGTCTGGGTGGCGAAGAAGGACGTGCCCGCTTTCGAGAGCATTACCTCTGATTTCAATTCCATGACCGAGACGACGGTTTACGCCAAGGTCGAAAAGGATCCTGATAACAATCTCGCGCAGCTGCGTCTCCTGGGCCGTAAAGTCACCCTCGATGCCGCCGGCAACGCCACCGTCGATTGGTAGGCTTTAAGGAACGGCGGTTTGAAACCGCCGTCTTAACTGGTCGGCGATTGAAAATCGCCGTTCCTTGATGACCTATCCGCGATTACCACCGCTAGCTCCATCGTCCCCTGCACGTACGTCACAGCGGTACCGCCGATCCCGACCCGGTCTGCGCGGTCTTCGCAAAACAACTCGCCGCCGCGCGGGGAAAGCTGGCGCGCATGCAATTCCGTTTTGCCGAGGCGCTTCGCCCAGTAGGGAATCAGTCCGCAATGGGTCGAGCCGGTCACGGAATCTTCCGGCACGCCCACGCTCGGCGCGAAGTAACGCGAAACGAAATCGCAATCGTTTCCCGGCGCGGTGACGCAAACGCCCTGGACACCCTCGAGCTTCGCCAGCTCAACGAGGTCAGGCTTGAGGTCCGCCACCTGTTCCGCTCGTTCGAAGACCGCGATGTAATCCCGGTTCCGCAAAACTTCCGTCGGCTGCGCGCCTAACGACTCCGCCAGTAACGGCGGCGCCTCGCAAGGACTTCCCGGCCGCGAGGGGAAATCGAGCACCAGGCGTTCCCCTACCCGATCGACTCTCAGCTCGCCGCTGCTCCGCGAGTGAAACATCAACGAGTCCCCGGTTCGGCCGAGATGCTGAAAGAGCACGTGAGCCGAGCCGACCGTCGCGTGGCCGCAAAGATCGATCTCCGCCGACGGCGACAGCCAGCGAATGTCGAAAAAGCTCCCCCGATCGATAAAGAACGCCGTCTCCGCCAGGTTGTTCTCGGTGGCGATCTTCTGGAGCATTTCGTCTGGCAACCATTCCCCGAGGATGCAGACGCCGGCCGGGTTCCCGGCAAAGAGCCGGTCCGTGAAAGCGAGGACTTCGAAATACGGAATCTTCATCGCGGAACGTGGCCGCAGTTTCCTTTCCTGTCATGCCGACAGTAGGGTGGCGGCGTGTTTGAGCAGATGTCGCTTCCGATTCTGGCGCCGGTCTTCGCGGTCGCCGGTGTGGTGGTCTGGATCGCGGGGATTTACGTGTCGAAAACGACGGATGTTCTTTCGTCGCGGTTCCATCTCGGCGAAGCGCTCGGCGGCGCCATTCTCCTCGCCATCGTGACGAACCTGCCGGAGATCGCAATCACTGCCAGCGGCGCGTTGCGGAACCAGCTCGACATTGCCACCGGCAATATCCTGGGCGGAATCGCCATTCAGACAGTTGTGCTCGTGCTGCTCGACGTTGCCGCGATGGGGAAACTCGCCCCCCTCATCGGCCACGCCGCCTCGCTCGATCTCGTTCTCGAAGCGGTCCTCGTGATCGTGATGCTCACGATCACGGTGGCGGCGCATCAGCTCCCGGATTCCCTGGTCTGGAATGGGATAACGCCAGACGGTCTCCTCATTTGCGGGGCGTGGATCGCGGGTCTCTATCTCATCGGTAAAGCGCGGGGCAATCTTCCCTGGCAAAGCCACGGCGATGCGCCTGGTGGCCAGCGGCGCCGGACCCAGGTTCAAAAGAAGGAAAAAAATGCTGCGGGAAAATCGAGCACGCCTTGGGCGATCATCGTTTTCCTGATTGCGGCAATCGCAACCCTGGCCGCGGGCGTTGTTCTCCAGCAAACCAGCGAGATAATCGCAAAACAACTCGGGCTCAGCGGCGTTGTCTTTGGCGCCACCATCCTGGCCGCGGTCACCGCGCTGCCGGAAATCTCAACGGGATTGGCCGCGGTCAAGCTGGGCGATTACAAACTCGCGGTGAGCGATATTTTTGGCGGCAACGCCTTTCTGCCGGTCATCTTCATTGTTGCGACACTCGTCTCCGGCAAAGCCGTTTTGCCTCACGCGACGAAACCGGACATGTATCTGACTGCGCTCGGGATGCTGCTGACCGCGGTTTATGTTTACGGCCTGATCTTTCGGCCGCGCCGCCAGATTGCGCGCATGGGAGTCGATTCGTTTGTCGTGCTTGTTCTTTACCTCCTCGGCATCGCCGGCCTGTTCGCGATCAAGTGAATTTGCCGCTACGCTGCAGACCATGAGTGCTCTGCTCCGATTTCTCATCGCCTTTTTCCTCGCCACGCCATCGGCTCTTTTCGCCGCCGAATACCCGCCACCCACCGAAGCCGACCACGTCATTCACGATTTCAAATTCACTTCGGGCGAGACGTTGCCCGAGCTGAAGATTCATTACCGGACCATCGGCAAGCCGGTGAAAGACGCGAAAGGTGTCGTGCAAAACGCCGTCCTGATCACGCACGGGACCACCGGCAGCGGCGGACAATTCATCCGGCCCGAGTTCGCGGGCGAACTTTTCGGCGCGGGCCAGCTGCTCGACGCGGCGAAATTTTTCATCGTCCTGCCGGACGGGATCGGTCACGGCAAATCGAGCAAGCCGAGCGACGGACTGCACGCGAAGTTCCCGCGCTACGGCTACGTGGACATGGTCGAGGCGCAGTTCCGCTTACTGACCGACGGGCTCGGCGTGAACCACGCCCGGCTCATCATGGGGACTTCGATGGGCGGAATGCATACCTGGCTTTGGGGGTCGGCCCACCCTGATTTCATGGACGCGCTCATGCCGCTGGCCAGTTTGCCGACCCAGATCTCCGGGCGGAACCGCGCCTGGCGCCGCGTGATCATCGACGCGATCCGGAACGATCCGGATTGGAAAGGTGGCGAGTACACCTCGCAGCCGCCGGCGCTCCGGACTGCCGCCGAAATGCTTTTTCTCATGAGCAGCAACCCGGTTCTACGCCAGAAGGAAGCGCCCGACCTGAAGAAGACGGATGAGGTTCTCGACAAGTTTGTCGGCGATCACTTCAAGACCGACGACACCAACAATGTGCTTTATGCCCTCGATGCATCGCGCGATTACGATCCCGGACCGGGGTTGGAGAAAATTAAAGCTCCGCTCCTCGCCATCAATACCGCCGACGACCTGATCAATCCGCCGGAGTTGCAGATCCTCGAGCAGGGAATCAAGCGGGTCGCCAAAGGGCGCGCCATCGTCATTCCCTTGAGCGACAAAACCCGCGGCCACGGCAGCCACACGCTGGCCGCACTTTGGAAGAGCGAGCTGGAACAGTTGCTCAAGGACTCCGAAAGACAATGAGACCGGCGACACGGTGGATCGCGCGCTCCGCGCTCGATGACGGAACGCCCGAGAGCAGCCACGCATTTCGCCATCGCGCGACGTAGCGCGCGATCCACCAAATGAACGAATCGAAAGCGGAGAAATTTCTCCACGAACAAATCCCGATCACGCGAGCAATGGGTTTGCGGGTCGTGGCGCACGACGAAGCCGGCTTCACGGTCGAAGCGCCCGTCGCGCTGAACTCGAACCATCTCCGGACCGCGTTCGGCGGCAGCATCAACGCCGTCGCGACATTGGCCGCCTACGGATTTCTCTGGGTCGAGCTGAACGACGCCGCTGCGCACGTGGTGGTGGCGGAAAGCTCGATCCGTTTCCTCCGCCCGGTGCGCGAAACCATTCGAGCGACCTGTTTGCGGCCTGACGCGAACGCGCTCAGCGAGTTTCGGCGCCATTTCAGCGGGAAGGGGAAGGCGCGAATCACTCTGCGCGTAACCGTCGTCGAGCATGGCCAACCGGCAGCAGAATTCGAAGGAATTTTCGTGGCGCGCACCCATACGGCCTGAGGGCAGGCCGTCTCCAATGGAGCCGGCACGCCACCGTGCCGGGCGGGATGACGCTTCGAAATCAACTCTTCGGCTCGACGGCGTCTCGCCCTGCCAATAACATTCCGGCATGATCACCGGCGCGCATTCCATCATCTACAGCACCGATCCCGAAGCCGACCGCAATTTCTTCCGGGATATCCTCAAGCTCACCAAGGTCGACGTCGGCCAGGGGTGGCTCATCTTTGGTCTCCCGCCCTCTGAAGTCGCCGTTCATCCCGGCGAAAAGAACGACCAGCACGAATTCTATCTCATGTGCGACGACGTAAACGCCTTCGTCGCCGAGATGAAAACGAAAAATATTTCCTGCGGCGAAGTGCAGGACATGGGCTGGGGTGTCTTAACCCAGCTCACTCTTCCCGGCGGCGGCAAGCTTGGCGTTTATCAACCGCGCCACGCCCGGCCGGAGCCGATGAAGTAAGTCGGCGGCGGACAACTTGGTTACAACTCATTTCGGGCACCACTAGCATCACAAATCATCGCGACCAGTAGCCACGACGCGATGTGAAGATACTGGGTACGCGATGACCCACCTATCCCCAAGCTTCGCTAAGCCAATGTCGCTGAAAACGTCTCCAACCCGCTCCTGGCGACCGCCGATAACAACAGCGTTTGGACTGTAGACGGCGAAAATGCGGAGGATCGGTTTGTGAAACTCGGAGTGGTGCATCACGATGGAGGTAATCTGCTGAATATCGGTCTCGCCAAGCTGTCGGCCTCCACCGTGACAGTGCCAATAATCGGCATCGCACAGCGGGCAGTACGTAATGGTGCCACCCATCGCATGGATCTTTGAGGGTTGGAACTTCCGGTCATCTGCGAGCCGATTTGGATTGTCTGGATCACATTTCAGCGCCGCTGAAGACCAGTCGTGGACGAGAACAAGCCTTTCGCTCGCATTGATGGAGTGATATCCGCGCACACTAATCGTCGGGATATGATGCTTTGCGCAGTATGTAACCCCGGCGACCGCCGTGGTCGGCCGATAGGGATGCAACCACGGGCGCTGGTCGACGACGCAGCCCGTGAGTACTGCTGCAAGCATTCCAAGACGGGCGCCTTGGAGCTCCCGAGTTCGGAGGGGCTTGATCGTTATTCCTTTCTCTCCAGCTTCAGCGCCGCGGAGTTCATGCAATAACGCAACCCGGTCGGCTGCGGGCCATCGGGGAAAACGTGGCCGAGGTGGCCGCCGCATTTGGCGCAGAGAACTTCGGTCCGCGTCATCCCGAACTTGCGATCGCTCTCCGTCTCCACGGCGTCCTTGGCGACCGGTTGGTAAAAGCTGGGCCAGCCGCTGCCCGACTCGTATTTGGTGTCGGAACTGAAAAGCGGATTCCCGCAGCCGGCACAATGATACGTGCCGTCGTCGTGCGCGTCGGCGTACTCGCCGGTAAAGGGCCGCTCGGTCCCTTTCTCTCGGAGGACATGATACTGCTGCGGGGTCAGCGCATTCCGCCACTCGTCATCGGTTTTGTTAATTTTGTCGCTCATAGAATTTTCACGGCAACCAGCCGCCGACGGCCTGGATCGGTTCCATCTGGCCGGCCTCAGTCACCCAGGCCGCCAGCGCGCCGCGTTCGCCGGTTTGCCCCGAGGCGGCCGCGGGAAAGCGGAGTTCCTTTGTGCCGCCCGGCATGGCTTCGTTCGTCAACGAAAGCACGACGAAATCATGCTGCAATTTGCGCCCGCGATTTTCTCCCGCCTTCACGTTCGTGCTCAATCCGAATCCCAGCCGCGCGAGATGAATTTCAAAATCGCGCCCACCGCCAGTCGCGGGTTGGTAGGTTGCGGTCACCCGATCGCCGTCCAAGAGCCGAATCGTCAAAACGCCGGTCGCTTCGGCGGCGGGCGACGGGACACTCCGGTTTTGCCATTCGCGTCCGTCGAGAACGAAACCGGGTGTGTAAACGCTTCCGCTCTTCCAGCGTTCGGCATAATCGTATTGGCGCGCAGTCCAAATCTTGGAGGCGAAGGGATCACGCCAGCCCAGGCGGTCCCAGTAATCGACGTGGAACGCGACCGGGACGAAATCGCGCCAGAGTTGCGGCTCCTTTTTCAAATTGCTCAGCCACGCTTCCGCCGGCGGACAACTGCTGCATCCTTCGGAAGTGAAAAGCTCGAGAAGATGGGTCTTCGCCGGCTTGCTTTCGTAAACCGCTTCACCCGCTCGCAAAGGGGAGGTCTGGAGAAGAATCATCATCAGGGAGAGAAATATCAGGAGGCGTCCGGGCATGCGAGTGAGAGGGCGGGTTGGCAAAAATATTTCAGGCGAAGGAATAATCGGCGCTCCGGCGTCTCTTACGCCCCTGAGCCCCCATCTCACCCATGCCTGATAAAGGAGCAACGGAGTTTTGGCTCGCGCGGGTCCGGCCCGCTCGTTACTCATGGCGTCGTGGCTGGGGTCGATTTTGAAAAGCTGGTTGAGGAATTTTACATGCCACTATACCGCTTTGGATTATCGCTGAGCCGCAACGAGTCCGACGCGTTCGATCTGACCCAGCAGACCTTTTATGCCTGGGCCGCGAAAGGACACCAGCTTCGGGACACCTCGAAGGTTAAGACCTGGCTCTTCACCACTCTTTACCGCGAATTCCTCACCAAAAAACGGCGCGACGACCGCTTTGTCGAAACCGACGAGGAGACAGTCTTCGCGGAACCGCTCCAGATTTCGCCCTCGATCGTTGACGAGATCGATGCCGCCATCGTCCAGACCGCGCTCCACCAGCTCGACGAACGTTACCGCGCGCCGGTGACGTTGTTTTACATGGACCAGCATTCCTATCGCGAAATCGCGGAAATTCTTTCGCTCCCCATCGGCACCGTCATGTCGCGCATTTCCCGCGGGAAAGCGGAGCTGCGCAAACGCCTGAGCGACCTCGCGGCGGAGGAATCGAAGAAAATTCTGCCGATGAAAGAGAACCGGTAATGGATGAGGTGACTTCATGGCGCGGAATGTTGAGCGTCCATCGCGGAAGCGACGCGGAAGCGATCGATCCCCGGTTGGCGGACGCGCGCACGAGAGCGGAGTCGGATCCCGCGCTCAAGGAATGGTGGGCAGCGGACCAGGAGCAGGATCGAACGATCAGCGCCAAGCTGGCCAGTCTCCCGGTTCCCGCCGGCTTGAAAGCGCGATTGCTCGCGCCGCCGCCGGAAGTTTCGGCCGAGCCGCGCCGGGGCTGGACCCGCGTCGCGCTCCTCGCAGCCGCGTGCCTGGTCGCGCTGGCGGTGCTGTTCGGTTCGTGGCGCGGGCCTTTTCAACCGGCCGTTTCCCTCGCGGATTATCGCGATGAGATGGTCGGATTCATCAAGGTCGATCCGAACCTGGAGATGAAATCGCCGGACCTGGCCAAGGTGGAGAGCTGGCTGCAAAAAAACAACGCGCCGTCACAGCTCATTCTCCCGAAAAAATTGCGGGACCTCGAGCCGGTCGGCTGCCGCACCCTGCGTTTTCGCGGACACGATGTTGCGCTGGTCTGCTTCAAGCGGAACGAAGGCGGACTGCTCCATCTATTTGTGCTGAATCGCGCGGCCTTACCGGACGAAATCAAAGACAAGGCGCCTCAGATTTCTCCGGAGGGAACCTGGATGACCGCAGCCTGGGGCGACGGAGATCAGGTTTACCTGATTACCGCACAGGGCGACGAGAAGGTCATCGAGGCTTACCTGGCGGACGCGTAATCGAAACATCGAGTCTTCCGATCCCATGGTAGGGACGGCGCGCTGCGCCGTCCGTCCGCGACATTGCGTCGGGGCCTATTTCGGACGCCGCAGCGCGGCGTCCCTACCAGTCGCTTCGGTGTTTGCCTACGGCGCAATGATCGATTGGGCCAGCTTCGCGATCAGCGCTCCAACGATGACCAGGAAAAAGATCCGGACAAAGCGGCTTCCTTTCGCGATGGCGAGCCGGGCCCCGATGCTGGCGCCGAGGACGCTGCAAATGGCCATTGGGACCGCGTAGGCGTAGATGATGTGGCCGGTCCAGCTGAAGTAAATGACCGACGCCAGGTTCGTCGCGAGGTTGATCACTTTCGCCGAGGCGGAGGCGGCCAGGAAATCGAACCCGAATACGCCGACGAAGAGAAAGATAAGGAAGCTGCCCGTTCCCGGACCAAAAAAACCATCGTAAAAACCGAGCGCCGCGCCGAACAGGAGGCCGAGAAGCTGCGCCTTCTTCGGCGGATGTTTCGGCGCGTGAATGATGCCGAGGTCTTTCACAAAAAAAACGTAGATCGCCACGAGGACCAGAAGGACGAGCACGATCGGCCGGAGAAACGCGGTGTTGAGGAGCGAGACAACGCGCGAGCCGAGGAAGGAGAAGATGAAGGCGCTGATCGCCGCCGGCAGGATGGTGGGCCAATCAAAGGTGATGTGCCGCGAGTAACGCTGCACGGCGATGGTCGTCCCCGCGCACGAGGCGAATTTATTCGTCCCGAGAATGGTCGCGATCGGCAGACCCGGGAGGAGAATCAGCATGGCCGGAATCTGGATCAGCCCGCCGCCGCCCACGACGGAATCGATGAAGCCCGCGAGGAGCGAAAACGCGCAGAGGAAGAAGATAAGCATGATGGATCGCGCGCTCGTTGCCGTAGCGACGGCGCTCTGTCGCCGTACGATCGCGTCGATTGCGGGCAGCGCCTGTTACGCCGACAGAGCGGCGTCGCTACAACTCCTCATCTCATAGCTTCACGCGTTGTAACCGCAAGGCGTTTGCGATCACCGAGACAGAACTCAAGCTCATGGCCGCGCCGGCGATGACCGGGCTCAGCAGAATTCCAAAGAAGGGATAGAGCAGCCCGGCCGCGATCGGAATCCCGAGCGCGTTATAAAAAAAAGCGAAGAAAAGGTTCTGCCGGACATTACGCATGACGGCGCGGCTTAAATGGATCGCTTTCACGATGCCGTTGAGATCGCCCCTTAGCAGGGTGATGCCAGCGCTTTCCATGGCCACGTCCGTGCCCGTCCCCATGGCAATTCCCACGTCGGCCGCGGCCAGGGCAGGCGCATCATTTATTCCGTCGCCCGCCATCGCGACGACGGAATTCGGTCCGCGCAAGCGCTCGATCTGTTCGTGCTTGTCCTTTGGAGCAACGCCCGCTTCCACGTCATCGATCCCCAGTTTTCGCGCGACCGCCTGTGCGGTCCGCTCGTTGTCCCCGGTCAGCATGATTACTTTCAGGCCCAGCCGATTCAGTTCCCGGACGGCACCGGGCGTTGAATTCTTAATTGGGTCCGCGACAGCAATCACGCCAGCGGCGCGGCCCGCGATGGCGACAAATATCGCTGTTTGACCCTCGGTTTGCAGCTTTGCCGCCTGTTCCTCCAAATTCTCCAGGCCGGAGATTCCATTTTCGCGCAGGAAAGCCGGCTGGCCGACCATGATCGTCGCGCGCGGCACTGTCGCGATCACTCCGCCGCCGGTCGTGGAAGAAAACCCTTCGATCTTCTCGAGCGGAATTTTCCTTTCCCGCGCGGCTTCGACGACGGCCGAGGCGAGCGGATGTTCGCTCTGCTGCTCGGCGGAAGCGGCCGCGGCCAAAAGATCGTCTTCGTCGATTCCTAAGGTAGCAATAATCCGGGTGACACGCGGTTTTCCTTCCGTGAGCGTGCCGGTCTTGTCCACGACCAGGGTTTTGACCTTTTCCATCAGCTCGAGCGCGACGGCGTTTTTCACCAGCACTCCGCCCTGAGCGCCGCGGCCGACCCCCATCATGATTGACATCGGCGTCGCCAGGCCAAGAGCGCAGGGACACGCGATGATGAGCACGGCCACGGCATTAACAATCGCATGGGCGGGCCGCGGCTCGGGGCCGATCCAGGCCCAGACGACAAAGGTGATCACGGCCACCACCAGTACGGCCGGCACAAAATATCCCGCGACGGTATCGGCGAGCCGCTGGATGGGGGCGCGGCTGCGTTGCGCCGCCGAAACCATCTCGACGATCTGGGCGAGCACGGTCTCGTGGCCAACCTGCTCAGCCTTCATGACGAAACTGCCGGTGTTGTTCAGCGTCCCGCCAACCACTTTGTCGCCGGGAGCCTTTTCAACTGGGAGCGCTTCTCCGGTGATCATCGATTCGTCCACGGAAGTTCGTCCCTCGATCAGGGTTCCATCGACGGGGACTTTCTCGCCGGGTCGGACGCGCAAATGATCGCCGCTCCTTACTTCCGACAGGCCAACCTCTTCTTCGTTTCCATTGCGAACACGGCGAGCGACCGGCGGCGCGAGATTCAACAAGCTCCGGAGGGCGCTTCCTGTCCGGCTCCGCGCCCGGAGCTCGAGGACCTGGCCGAGCAAAACCAAAACGGTGACCATGGCGGCAGCTTCGAAATAGAGGCCGAGCTCTCCGTGATGCGTCATCGACGCCGGAAACAGATTCGGCAAGAGCAACGCCGCGCAGCTGTAAAGATAAGCAACGCCGACGCCGATTGCGATAAGGGTAAACATGTTGAGATGGCGGCTCACGATGGAACGCCAGCCGCGGACGAAGAACGGCCAGCCGGCCCACAGGACCACCGGCGTCGTGAGCGCGAATTGAATCCAGCGCGCAATATTCCCGGAAAGCCACGACGGCGGATTCGGGATCAAATGCGACATCGCCAGGAAAAAAACCGGCAGAGTTAGCGCCGCGCCGATCCAAAACCGGCGGGTCATGTCGCGCAACTCGGAGTCGTCTTCTACGGTCGCCACCGAAATCGTTTTCGGCTCGAGCGCCATCCCGCAAATCGGGCAGCTCCCCGGCCCGACCTGCTCGATCTCAGGATGCATCGGGCAGGTGTAAAGGGCGCCGGGCGGCGATGGTGCACCTGTGGACGAGCGCTCATGATGACAGCAGGCGTGTTCCTCATTCATGGCGGCAGCATAAGACCTATAGGACGTATACGGCCTATTGCCCGCTTTCACAGTTCGTCCGACCGTTACCGTGATGCGGACGTCTTTTGGTGATCGCACCGAAGCCGGCCAATTGCTGGCGGAGCAATTGCGCGCCTACGAGCGGCGGCCCGACACGATGGTGCTCGCACTGCCACGCGGCGGCGTGCCGGTCGGATATGAGATTGCGGTGGCTCTCGGCTTGCCCCTCGACGTTTTCGTCGTGCGAAAGCTGGGCGTGCCCGGGCAACGGGAACTGGCCATGGGGGCGATCGCTTCCGGCGGGGTGCGGGTCTTGAATGAAGATGTCTTGCGCGCCATGCCGGATGCGGCGGCGACCGTGGCGGAGATTACGGCGGAAGAAACGCGCGAAGTGGAACGGCGCGAACGCGATTATCGGCAGGAACGGCCCGCGCCGGAATTGCAGGGACGGACGGTAATCCTGGTCGACGACGGCCTGGCCACGGGCGCAACCATGCTGGCGGGAATCGCGGCGCTGCGGCGGCAGGACCCGGCGCGGATCGTGGTCGCGGTCCCGGTTTGCCCGCCGGAAACACTCGGCGAAATCGAGCGGGCGGCGGACGAGACGGTGGCGTTGTTCGCGCCGGCCTGGTTTCGCGGGGTCGGGCAGTTTTACGGAGATTTTGCGCAGGTGAGCGACGAAACCGTGCGCGATTTGCTGGCGCGCGCCGCGAGGAGAGAGTAAACGAACTTCCCGATGCGGCGCCGATTTACATCCTTTTTTTTCTCTACCCCCCTCCTGATGTTGGGCGCGGCCGCCTTCGGCGCGGACGATCCAGCCCAGGAATCCCGCTTCATCTCGAACACCCGCCAGCTTGTCTTCGAAGGCAAGCGAAGCGGGGAAGGCTATTTCTCGCCGGACGCCAAGAAGCTGATCTTCCAAAGCGAACGCGAACCGGAGAACCCGTTCTTCCAGCAATACATCCTCGACCTGGAAAACGGAGAAACGACGCGAGTCTCTCCGGGCAAAGGCAAGACGACCTGCGGTTTTTTCCAGCCGGGAACAGACCGCGTCCTGTTCTCCTCCACGCATGCCGATCCGGAAGCGGCCGCGAAACAGAAAGCCGAGCTGGAATTCCGCGCCAGCGGGAAACAACGGCGTTACTCGTGGGATTACGACGATTCCGCAGACATCTTCTCCACGAAACAGGATGGGACCGACGCGATCAACCTGACGCACTCACCGGGTTACGATGCGGAGGGCTCTTATTCACCCGATGGAAAACAGATCGTCTTCTGCTCGCTGCGGAGCGCGTTCCCGCTGGATAAGCTGCCGGCCAAAGATCGCGAGCGTTACGACAAAGACGCCGCCTGGTTCGGCGACATCTATCTCATGAACGCGGACGGCTCGAATGTTCGCCGCCTGACCACGGAGCCGGGCTACGACGGCGGCCCGTTCTTCTCGCCGGATGGAACGCGGATCGTCTGGCGGCATTTCGAGGAGAACGGAATGATCGCCGATGTCTGGACGATGAAGCTCGACGGCTCGGACAAAAAGCGGGTGACCGATTTCAAATCGATGTCGTGGGCGCCGTTCTATCATCCGAGCGGGAAGTATTTCATTTTCACGTCGAACAAACTCGGTTTCGAAAACTTCGAGCTGTTTCTCGTGGATGCGGCGGGGGAACACGAACCGGTCCGGGTGACGTTCACTCCGGGTTTTGACGGGCTCCCGGTGTTTTCGCCGGATGGAAAGAAGCTCTGTTGGACGAGCGGGCGCACCGGGGATGGGAAGTCGCAGCTTTTTATCGCGGATTGGAATGACGAGGCGGCGCGAGCGGCGCTGGGCACAGCGACGCAGACAAGCGACGCGGTTTCAAAATCACCCACGACTGGAACCCCCGATCCCGGCTACAGCGCTGAGATAAGGGCGGCGGATTTGCGCAAGCAAATCGAATGGCTGGCGGACGCGAAGCGCGAGGGACGGATGACCGGGAGCGCGGGAGCGCAGGAAACGGCAAAATGGCTGGCGAATTATTTGCGCGACAACGGCGCCAAGTCGTTTGCCGAAAACTACGCGCTTCCGTTCCAGTTCAATGCCGGCGAACGGGTCCTTCCGGAGAAAACGCGACTCGAAATTTCAGGGGCCGCGGCGAAACTCGACTCGGACTTCCGGCCGCTCGCCTTCAGCGAAAACGGCGAGGCGAACGGCGACGTAGTTTTTGCCGGGTACGGGCTGGTGGTTCCGGGGGAAGGCGCGGCGCGCTATGACTCGTATGCGGGCCTCGACGTGAAGGACAAGATCGTCCTGATTTTGCGCTACGTCCCGGAAGGGGTCGACCAAACGCGACGCGCGCAGCTCAATCGTTATGCCGGTTTGCGTTACAAGGCGATGCTCGCGCGCGAGCGCGGCGCGAGAGGCGTGCTCGTGGTGACCGGGCCGACTTCGCCGAACGCGGGCCAGCTTCTCGCGCTCAACAACGACAACACGAACGCGAGTAGCGGCATCGTAGTGGCGTCGATCAGCGGATCGCTCGCCGATTCGCTCCTCGCGCCGAGCGGCAAAAAGTTAAAGGAACTTCAGGTGGGACTCGACCAGGAAAACCCGCACGCCGAGGGCGGCTTCGTTTTGCCTAACGTGAAAGTAAAGCTGGCCTGCGGCGTCGAGCACCTGAAGAAAAACGACAACGATGTGGTCGGTTATTTCCCGCCGAGCACAGGGACTGATGAATACATTGTGGTCGGCGCACATTACGATCATCTCGGTCGCGGCGGCACAAGCTCCCTCGAGCGGACGGGCGAAGAGAACAAGATTCATCCCGGCGCCGACGATAACGGTTCGGGGACGGCATGGACGATGGAGTTGGTAGCGGCCCTCGCGAAAGAGCGGAGCGAACATCCGGAGAAATTTCGGCGCGGCGTGATCTTCGGGTTTTGGTCGGGCGAAGAGATCGGGATCATCGGCTCAGCCGCGTTTTGCGAGAAGCCGCCGGTGCCCTTGGAAAAGATCGTAGCCTACGTGAATGCCGACATGGTCGGCCGGCTCCGCGACAACAAGCTGACCCTGCAAGGCGTCGGCTCATCGCACGCCTGGCGAAAGCTGATCGAGAAACGGAATGTCGCCGCCGGATTCAATCTCACCCTGCAGGATGATCCCTATTTGCCGACCGACGTGACGAGCTTTTACCCGAAGAATGTGCCGGTCCTGAATTTTTTCACCGGCGCGCATGACGATTACCATCGGCCCAGCGACACGGCGGATAAAATTAATTACGAAGGGCTGGAGCGAATCGCGAAGTTTTCGGAGCAGCTCGTGATCGATCTGGCGGGAGCGCCAGAACGGCCCGACCTGGCCAAGGTGGAACGCACTTCGCAGGATGGCGGCGGCCGCGAGACATTGCGGGCGTATCTCGGCACGATCCCGGATTATACGACCAGCGATGTCAAAGGCGTGAAGCTGAGTGGCGTGCGCGGAGCAAGCCCGGCGGAGAAAGCGGGATTGAAAGGCGGCGATGTCATCGTGGAATTCGCCGGGCAGAAAATCGCGAATATTTACGATTACACCTACGCGCTCGACGCCGTGAAAATTGGCCAGCCGGTGCAGGTGGTGGTTGAGCGCGATGGCAAGCGCGTGACGCTGACCGTCACGCCGGAAGCGCGGAAGTAATTTTTTTCTTGGAGACGGCCCGCCATCGGGCCGTTGGGATTACGGTCGATGGCATGCGAGGCCTCCCCCCTCCGGCCTGTGGGCAGGCCGGCTCCATTAGGCGGCTCCAGCTCACGGCACCAGCACCGCCGCCCCACTCAGTTTTCCAGACCGCAACGCTTCGAGCGCTTCGTTCGCCTGTTCGAGGGGAAAGGTTTTCGTTTCGGTTCGAATCGAAATCCGGGAAGCGATTGCCAAAAATTCTTCCGCATCGCGCCGAGTCAGATTGGCTACCGAGACGATCTCTCGTTCCTGCCAGAGATCGCGATAGGGAAACGCAGGAAGATCGCTCATGTGAATTCCACCGCAGACAACTCGCCCGCCCCGCTTCAGAACCCGAAGCGCCGCCGGGACGAGCGCACCGATCGGCGCGAAGATAATGGCGGCATCGAGCTTTTCCGGGGGCGCTTCCTCCGAATCGCCGGCCCAATGCGCACCCAAACGGAGAGCGAATTGCTGCGCCTCGACGTCTCCCGGCCGCGTGAAGGCGAACACCTCGCAGCCTTCGGAACGCGCCACCTGGGTAATGATATGCGCCGCGGCGCCGAAGCCGTAAATGCCCAGTTTCCTGGCATCGCCCGCCTTCCGGAGTGAGCGATACCCAATCAAGCCGGCGCAGAGCAAAGGCGCCGCGCTGACATCGTCGAAGGCATCCGGGAGCCGAAAAGCGAAGCGAGCATCGGCCACGGCGAATTCCGCGTAACCGCCATCGATGGTGTATCCGGTGAACCGGGCGCGCTCGCACAAATTCTCGCGGGCCGAAAGGCAAAATTCGCATTCGCCGCAGGTCCAGCCGAGCCACGGAATTCCAACGCGGTCCCCTCTTTGAAAGTTGTCCACGCCGGGACCGATTTCTTCCACGCGTCCCACCACTTCGTGTCCCGGCACCAGCGGCAATTTTGGATTCGGCAGTTCACCATCGACGACATGAAGATCGGTCCGGCAAACAGCGCACGCGGCTACTTTCACGAGCAATTGCCTCGTCGCAGGCCGCGCAACGGGAAGGTCGTCGCCAATCAACTCTCGCCCGACAGCATGGAGACGCATTGCGCGCATGAGGTCCGTTCTATCCGGCTGGATCAACCGTGGCGGGCGTGATTATCTCGGCGCGCGAAATCGGCCATCATCATTCGCACCGTCATTCTCCTGTTCTGCCCAAATGCGTTCATGACCTCACCTGGTATTCTCATCTGCGGAATGCGAACGACAACAGGTTGTTCGTGGCCACGAGGCACTGTTTTGCCGGGGAAAAATTTTAAGAGCTCGACAGATATCAGTGACCAAAGCAATATCTGGATAGCCCCTCAATCGCCCAGTCCTCCATGAACTTTTTCCTCCAGCCGTCTTGAGCCGCGCAAAATCGACACGCTGTAGTCCTCGAAATTGTTGCGCATTACCATTCGCACGTCGCCCGAATTCTCTATGAAAGCGAACGATTCACTGGCGCTGATGGGGAACCGGAAGACCTATTCCGTGACAATTGTGCACGTCTCGGATATTCACTGGGACTATCCTAACTCCGCTTCGTTTCATACCAAGTCGCTAGGCGGAACGCCGCTTGACGAACTTAACGAGATTTTCAGAAATACACTGCATGAAGCAGCGTTAAAGGCTGCGGCAGTATCGGACAAAACTTACCTTCTTCTGGGCGGGGATAATATCTACAAAAGTAGATGGGACAAGGACCGTGTAGCGACGCTTAACGAGGAATTATTACTGCCCACGGTGAACCTGGCTGGAAAGCGGCTGCCCGTATTTCACGGCGTCATAGCCGTACCTGGCAATCACGATTCATTCTCTCCGCACCGCAATCTCCCGGCGGCAGACAAACAAGGCACGCATGGAGACCCTGCATCCGACAAGTTCCACTATTTTAAACAGATATGTGCTGAGCTCCAAACTAGCAGCAAGGTCCCGATTACCTTCGTAACACCATTTTCGCATCCACCGATTGCGAGAATCGTATATGCCAGAGACACGAGTTATGGGAAAGAGACGGATACCGGACGGGATAAATCGATTTCGATATGGGCTGTCAACTCTGCTGAAAAGTGCGGACTGTACGACGCGGCTGAAGAGAGGCTCCAAATTTTGCTCCGCGACCTTCGAAAGAAGGTCTCCAATTCCAAGAGCCGTTCCCCCGCCGTTCGCAGCGTCATTGAGCAAGTGGAAACAATTCTCGCGGCATACGATAGCCCGGAAAAATCCTACGACCCTGGCTCCATCGACCGAGAGGCTGCGAAGGCCTGCGAGAGAGCGTTATCCCCCGCCGATAGCTTAAGGATCGCAGTTCTTCACCACAATAATCTGCCGACCAACAATGATGACACCAACAAATACAGATTTTTGAATGCGAGCTACTTCAACAAGTTCCTCGTCCGAAATCGATTTAGAATAATCCTGCACGGCCACCAGCACATTTCCGAGGTGGCAGCTTATACCACCTTCCAGTCGTCGCGCGCCGAGGAATACGCTTCCTATCTCACCGATGGCTTTCTTGCCATTGGCGCGCCGGCCTTTGATATTGGCGCACATCAGGCGGGTCACCTCGGTTTTAATATTGTGCGCCTCGAGGTCTCATCAGAGCACAACATATGTCGAGTCGGCGTAACGAGTCATCTTTGGAACGAGGAGGCTAATGACATAAAAGCGCAAACTCGTGTTCACGACATCGCCCTGTGCGAACCCGAGGAAAAGGAGCGTTTGATGGCTCTTTCCGGTGTGAACAGAATTATTTTTAGCAAATCCTCACTGCGCGGTATTGCGCGTTCAATTGACAGCATGGACTACGATCAAAATCATAGCGCGCCGCTCAGAAACGAACTGAGCAACGCTAAGGAAATTAAAGCCATGTACGCCTTAAGCGTTTTCACGCCGATTAACTGGCTTAATGCCAAGCTGTCCGATCTATTTTCCTCCCTGGGGCGGCTAAATATCAAACGAGCGGCCTACGCATATATGCGGCACAAGCGCAAGTCCGTGAATGGCGACGGGTTGCTGTTCCAGTTCTCGAAACCACTGTTGTATGCCCTGCGCGGCGCTACAGCCAATAGCCAGGTTCTGCGTCGCCTAGATTTAGTGGCGTTGGCGTCGAAAATGAAAGAGCAACAATACGCTCAAGCGTATGAGTTCGTAAACAGTAGAATTGCGGCCTTTGCCCTCGGTCTTCGAAGCATGAGCCTTTTCGGACAGGCTATATCGCGGGAATCCGCCAGTAACGCAGGTCTCGATGAAGCCTTGGCTGGCGTAACGGATACTTGGGTCACCGAGGGTGCTACAAGGCCTTTCGCCAATTTCGGCGGTGTATTCAAGAAGGAACTGAAGCAGATGTCTAATCTGTGCGAGTTTCCTCGTATCGTCCTGTGGGAGGAAGAAGATTTCCTACGCCCGTCTGCATTGGACATAATTCTTTTCCATGAAAGTATGGGCTTTCCACTTTTCTGGCTCGATGCATCTCTAATTAAAAACTCTCAGGGATTGCGTCGCAATCGGATAGGATATGTTTCGATAATAGCGTGCCGACGAAGCGACTATGATATTCAATCAGCGAAGGAATTATTTCATAGTCCTGACGGAAAAGCGATTTATCAAATGAGTAATGTAGCTGATTTGTTGTGGGGGGGTAGCGATGTCAAACTGTGGCCCTTGGCGAAGAAGGAAATGGGACTCGAAAAGAAAAAATTCGGTAAGCTTGGACGCAGCGATAGGGCGTTGCATGAGTACGTATGGCTACTGGGACATCCTTCACTTTGTTTTGCCGCCGACGCGTGGTGCGCCAAGCAGGCCGGCGGGGAAATATGGAAGGAGTTTCGCAGAAGACTGGATCGCTCTACGAAGAGGAAGGCCCCGAGAAGAACAAAAGCTAGCTCCTCCGATCGCGCGAGCTAGATGCTTTTGGGAGGACTGTTTCGTGTAGGGGACGCCCGCTAAGCGGATTTAGCTACTGCGAAACGCCCCCAGCGTGGCGACCTTTGGGTGGCGCAGTTCGACAACCAGGAGATTCCGGAAGACGGCGGCATGTTTCAGAACCGGATTCCGAAGGGGGAGGAACTAAATGCATGGCGCGAAGCCTTGAGGCGGGCTGCTGCCGACTCTCAGAGCGGGTAGGCTGCAGCTCATGAACGAGCCCCGTTGGATGGCGCGACAGCCCGGGCTGGACGAACAGAAAGTCGTCAAGCTCGATTATCTCTGGTCCGGCTCTGCGTCGCCAGCCTGGCGTATTTCATATTTCACTCCTGATTTTCGAGCGGCTAAAGAGGATGCCCTTGCGTCGTTGCCTGCTCGTGATCGCGACTGCGGTCGCCATCGCTCCCGCTCGCGCCACCGCGGACGAGGTCCGTGAGTGTCGAGAAGGCGCAGAAGCTGGTGAGTTTTCCTCCCCCGGCGTCCCACGCCATTGCTGACGTTCTTTGACAAACAATGCGTGTCTCTGCAAAGCTCGGGGTCTAAACCGGCCCGCCGAATGTCGACCACGCGAATCCTGATTATTGAGGACGAACCAGACGTGGTCGATTTGCTCACGCTGCATTTGCGCAAAGCCGGCGGTTTCAGCTTGTGCGTCGCCACCGAAGGCGCGGCCGGGCTCCGCCTGGCCCGCGAGGAACGGCCCGCCCTGATCATCCTCGACCTGATGTTGCCCCGAATGCCTGGACTCGAAATTTGCAAGGTTTTAAAAACCGATCCGGCCACGCGCCAGATCCCGATTATCATGCTGACGGCGAAGGCAGAGGAGATCGACCGCATCGTTGGCCTCGAATTTGGCGCGGACGATTACGTGACCAAGCCGTTCAGCCCCCGTGAGCTGATCTTGCGGGTAAACGCGATCTTGCGGCGAGGAAAAGGCGAAGCCACCGAGGAAAAATTGTCGATCGGCCAGATCACCCTCGATCCCGCGCGGCACCAGGTGAGCGTGGGTGGCCGTTCCGTCCGGCTAACCAGTGTGGAATTCAAACTCCTCCGGATGCTCATGCGGCGACAAGGGCGCGTCCAGGAACGCGACCGGTTGCTAAACGAAGTGTGGGGGTACGAAAGTTTGATCGATACCCGCACCGTGGATACGCATGTCCGCCGGCTCCGCAAAAAACTCGGCAAAGCTTCGGCCGCCATCGAAACGGTTCGCGGCTTCGGCTACCGGATCCGGGAAAGCTAAGGGCTGATGGGCTGGCTCGCATTTTGTGGACTGGCCGCCATCGTGATTGTCGCGGCCGTCGTCGTCTGGCGACGGTGGATCGGACCCTGGGAGGACGCGGAAGAATTGGTGGATGCCATTTTCAACGGACGACCTCCGCGGAAATTCCTGATTAGTGCCAACGCGCGAGCGCAACGCCTGGGACTCGCGCTGGAGAAAGTAGGCGATCGCCAGCGAGAGCTCGCAGAGAGGGTCAGGGAAGGCGAGCTGAGCGCCCAGACCGTTTTTGGCGCAATGCTCGATGGCCTCGTGGTGGTGGATGGCCAGCGCCAGGTTCGCCTGATGAATCGCGCGTTCCGGCGTTTGTTCGGCATCGAAGGAAAAGGCCGCGGCCTGCCATTTCTCGAACTGATCCGGCACGCCTCGATCGACCGCCTCGTCCTGGAAGCGGTCCGGGCGCGCGAACCGCAGCGTGAATCGATTCAGCTCTCGCGCGGTCCGAGCGAAGGCCGCGAATTGGAAGTGACGGCGGTGCCTCTGGGCGAAGATTCCGCCCAGATGGAGGGCGCGGTGATCCTCTTTCGCGATGTCACCCAGCTCAAGCAGGTGGAGGAAATACGGCGCGAATTCGTGGCGAATGTTTCCCACGAGCTCCGGACGCCGCTCTCGATTTTTCGCGGATACCTCGAGACGCTGTTGGACGACCCGCACCAGCCGCCGGGCGAGTTGCTTCGGATTCTCGAAATCATGGAGCGCCATTCCGATCGTTTGAACTCGCTCGTGGAGGACGTCCTGAGCCTGGCCCGTCTCGAATCGCCCGGCACCAAGCTCGACTTGTCCGAGGTCGATCTGGCTGAGCTGTTGCACTCGATCATGCGCGACTGGGAAAAACGCTTCGCGGCCGCCAAACTCAAGTCGCACCTCAATTTTCCGGGAAACCTGCCCCTTCTCAACGCGGACGAGAGCCGGCTCCAGGAGGTCATCTACAATTTGCTCGATAACGCGGTGAAATATTCGCAACCGGGAGGCATGGTTTCCTTGCGCGCGGAGCTCGAGGGCGACCGCGTCCGCATCAGCGTCTCCGATCAGGGCGTTGGAATTCGCGAAGAGGATCTCCCGCGGATCTTCGAGCGATTTTATCGCGCCGACAAAGGACGCAGCCGGGAACTCGGCGGGACCGGTCTCGGGTTATCGATCGTGAAACATATCGTGCAGCTGCACGGCGGCACAGTCGAGGCCGGGAGCGAGCCGGGGAAAGGAACGACTATCAGCGCTCTCCTCCCCGTCACACAAACGTAACACTAAACAAATTGCCGGGGAGCTGACCTTTCCGCGATTGTCTTTTTCGCATGGAAAGTGTCGCCGACGCCCGCCTTCTCATCCCGCCGAGAACAAAATCGAGAAAAATGCAGGCGGCCTTCGAGCAGATGATCAAGGCCTTCTTCGGCGGCAATGCCCTCGTCGCCGTGATTGTGCTCGCGCTGATCACCATTTTCCTGTTCCGCGAAGGGTTCGGATTCTTCGGACAGAATCTCGCCAACCTGCGGCTCTACCGGCAGGCCGGGCTCGAATATGTGGACATCATTCGCGGTGTCTCCACCCAACATGAAGCGCTCGCGCGCAACCTGAGCGACATCCGGCTTCGGGAGGTTCGCACCATGGAAAAGCGGAATGTTCCGCTGGACGAAATCAATGCGGCGCTGGTGCCGTTCGATCAATTCGCGGCCGGATTTGGCGACAGCGCGGAGAACATGCGCGGCCTCCTCTCCGATCTCACGGACCAGGCGAGCGCCTTGAAAGAGCAGTTGTTCGCGCGCAACGAATTGCTGGTGCAACGCGAGCAATTGATGCGTTCCGGCAACCAGGCTGCAGCTGCGGCGATTGCGGTGCCGGAAGTGAATCACGATGCCGCTTTGGCCACTTTGGGGCAGAGCGCCGCGACCTTTGATACGGCCAGCGCTGAAATGGCGGCAAAAATTCGCAATCTCCTGGGGGAATCGCCCTCGCTTCCCGATCCAGCCGGGACGAAAGCGCTCGAACAATGGAAATCCAAGGCTCGCGAGTATCTCGATGGATTACCGGTAGCGTCACAGAGATTGCGCGCCTGGTCGCCGGACGTGCTCGTGCCGTGGTATCGCTCGATTAGCTCCTTTCTCACGGGGCGCGAATGGGTCACGGCGAGTTTTTGGCAGGATTGGTACGGAATCATTCCGCTGCTCGTGGGCTCGGTTCTGGTCTCGATCGTGGCGCTGCTAATCGCTGTGCCGCTCGGGGTCTCTTCCGCGATTTATGTGAGCGAAATCGCGTCACGCCACGAACGACGGTTCATCAAGCCATACATCGAATTCATTTCGGCGATTCCTTCGGTGGTGCTCGGCTTTTTTGGAATCGCGGTTGTCGGGCAAGCGGTCCGGGCCGCCTCCCAGTCGCCCCTCCTGAAGTGGGTCTCATTTTTTCCAATTAGCGAGCGGCTGAATGTTTTCACCGCGGGTTGTCTGCTCGCGCTTATGGCGGTGCCGACGATTTTTACTCTTTCCGAAGACGCGCTTCGCAACGTGCCGCGCGGATTCAAGGAAGCGTCTTACGCCCTTGGGGCGAACCGCCTCCAAACCATCGGGCGCGTGCTCGTTCCTG
Organism: Chthoniobacterales bacterium; assembly: GCA_035274845.1. Classification (NCBI taxonomy): domain Bacteria; kingdom Pseudomonadati; phylum Verrucomicrobiota; class Spartobacteria; order Chthoniobacterales; species Chthoniobacterales bacterium. The sequence continues at coordinate 98,524 of DATENU010000002.1, read as the reverse complement.
CTTCCCTGTCGGGAATTGTTTCCGCCATTCTCCTGGGCCTGGGACGGGTCATCGGCGAGACGATGGTGGTCCTGCTCTGCGCGGGAAACCGGATTGCGATTCCCGATTTCACCCAGGGGCTGGGCGCCATGTTCCAGCCGGTCCACACCATGACGGGAATCATCGCGCAAGAGATGGGCGAAGTGGTGCGCGGCAGCACGCATTACCGCGCGCTCTTCATGGTGGGCCTGGTTCTTTTTACCATCACGCTCGTGATCAACTATCTCGCGCAGAAACTGGTCGCCCGTTACCGGATGAGCATTGGATAGGACCCATATGACCTATACGACTTATAGGAGGCGCGGACGGCTGCTCGAACAAACGCTCTTTGGGCTCTTCCGCTTCGCCACCTACTTCGTCCTCGCCGCCGCCACCTACATCTTTCTCGACATCGGCATCAAAGGCAGCCGGACGGTTTTTACGTCGACGCCGCCCTTCATCAACATCCCCTTCCTGACGGAGCCGCCCCAAACGCTTTACGTCTTCGACTTCGAAGGAAAAAAATTGACGTTGAGCGACAGGCAGTTTCGCGAATGGAAAGCGGCGCATCCCGCGGACACCGTTGAAGCCACGAGCATCGCCTATTCGGCCGGCGGCATCTGGCCCTGCATTGTGGGAACGGCGCTCCTGGTCATCGGGTCGATGATCCTGGCGCTCGGCATCGGGATCAGCAGCGCGATTTATCTGAACGAATACAGCCGGAACGGCCGCGGCATCCGCCTGATTCGGATTGCGATCCTCAACCTGGCTGGGGTGCCTTCGATTGTCTTCGGTCTTTTCGGTTTTGGATTGTTCGTCATTTTCTTCGGCTGGAATGTTTCGCTCATCGCCGGCTGGTTCACCCTCGGCCTGATGGTCCTGCCCGCGATCATTACCGCGAGCGAAGAATCGCTCCGGGCCGTCCCCCAGGGGTTGCGCGAAGGGTCGCTCGCGCTCGGGGCGAGCAAATGGCAGACGATCCGCAAGAATGTCCTCCCTTACGCGATGCCGGGAATTCTGACTTCCTCGATCCTCGGGATCGCGCGGGTCGCGGGCGAGACGGCGCCCATCATGTTCACTGCGGCTTACGCCATGAAGGACGAAATGCCGTGGCAGGTGGCCAGGTTTACCGACTTCGTTTTCCAGGGGGTCATGGCCCTGCCGTATCACATTTACGTGGTCAGCTCGAAGATTCCGCAGAACGAGTACACGGAACGCGTGCAGTACGGCAGCGCGTTTGTCTTCCTTTTCCTCGTCATGCTGATTGCACTAACATCTATTGTCTTGCGAGAACGAACCAGGAACCGCCTATCATGGTAAGCGTCGCTGAAATGCCCAAATTAACTTCACAGACTCTCGTTAACCCGCCCGCCCCAGTGCCGGAACCGAAAGCGGAGGCCGGCATGATTGAGATCGAGCACCTCGACTTCAAGTATGGCGCGCACCAGGTGCTCCACGACGTCAGTCTCAGTATTCCCGCGCGCGCCGTCACCGCTTTCATCGGGCCGTCCGGCTGCGGAAAAACCACCCTGCTCCGTTGCCTGAACCGGATGAACGATCTTATCGATGGCGCCCAGATCTCGCGCGGCTCGATTCGGATCGAAGGCGTGGATATCAACGCGTCCGAGGTTGACGTGGTCGATCTCCGGCGCCGGGTCGGCATGGTGTTTCAAAAATCGAATCCATTCCCAAAATCGATTTACGACAATGTCGCCTACGGCTTGCGCATCGCCGGGGTCACCAAACGCACGCTGATCGACGAAGCGGTCGAGAAAAGTCTGCGCTCGGCCGCACTGTGGGAGGAGGTCAAAGACCGGCTGCATGTGAGCGGTTACGGCCTTTCCGGCGGCCAGCAGCAGCGGCTTTGTATCGCGCGGGCCCTGGCGGTGGAACCGGAGATCGTCCTGATGGACGAGCCCTGCTCCGCGCTCGATCCCATCGCCACGGCAAAGGTCGAGGAATTGATCCGTCAATTGAAGCAGGAATACACCATCGTCATCGTCACCCACAACATGCAGCAGGCGGGCCGCTGCTCCGATCACACCGCCTTCTTTTATCTCGGGCGCCTGATCGAGTTCGACGCCACCGGCAAGATTTTTTCCAACCCCGGCCAGCGGCAAACAGAGGAGTACATCACCGGCCGCTTTGGTTAAATCGCTTATCGAGCCAACCACGTTCCGCAATGAATGCACCCAAGCATATCCTCGGCACCTTCGAAGAGGCATTGTCGTCTCTGCGCAACAATGTCCTCATGATGTCGAGCCTCACCGAACGCAGCCTCGACCGGGCCATCACCGGCCTCCTCAAGCGGGATGACGACCTGTGCGCGGTCGCGATCGCCGACGACGAAGAGATCGATCAACTGGAAAAGCAGATGGACAAGGATGGAATCGAGTTGCTCCTCCGTTTTCAACCGGTCGCGTCCGATCTGCGCCGGGTCGTTTCCGCGATGAAGCTTTCCTCGAATCTCGAGCGTATGGCGGACCAGGGCACCAACATCGCGCGCCGCGCCCGCAAACTGAACCAACACCCGCCGCTGCCCGAGGCGGAATTGATGAGGCCGATGTACGTCCACGCCATGGCGATGTTCAAGGACGCGGTCGACGCCTATGTCCGCGAAGACGTGCAACTGGCGCGGTCGGTCGTGCCGCGCGACCAGGGCCTCGACGATATGAATTCATCCGCCAGCCGGCGCCTGATCGAACGGATGGCGGAAGATCCCGGCCAACTGCGCGGTTACCTGAATCTGATCTTTGTCTCCCGTTGTCTGGAACGCGTCGGCGATCATGCCACCAACATGGCGGAAGACGCCGTTTACGCCGCCGCGGCCGAAGATATCCGGCATCAGCATTCCGCCCTCGAAGAGAGCGCTGTAAGGTAGCTTGCCGGTTCGTTCGCATCGCGGTTTCCTCTCGGGCAGACGCCGTTTCCGGGCCCGTCCGCCCGGTAAATTGAATAGGCACAGCCGCTGCTACGCCTAAACAGGCGATATGGTTTTTGTTGACCAGCGCGCGTTTATATGAAAAACAGTGCCGACATGTCCGCGGCGGCGCAGAGCGAACAATCGCAGTTCGTCAAAAACTCGGTGCTCTACAAGGAGTTCCTCGCCGAGCGGGAGGAGATTTTGAAGCATAAATGGATCGAGAGCGAAAAAGCCGGAGCCGATATCGGTTTTGAAAAGGCGCTGCTCGATTGGATCGTGAAATATCGATCCAGTTGGCGGAACAAGCGGATGAAGGAGGCAAAGGCCGAGACGACCACCGCTTAATCTGCCACCTTCCTTTAATGCGATCCCGCGAGGTCGCGAAGGAACCTTGTGAAACCAAACCCTTCCACTTCTTCATCCTCATCCACCACCGGGCCGGTGATGGATGCTTCCGCGATTAATCGCGCCCTGCGCCGGATTGCGCATGAGATCGTCGAGCGGAACCCGGAGCTCGGCTCTGTCATTCTGGCGGGAATCCCGTCCCGGGGCGCCGCGATCGCGCAACGGCTCGCGGAGATTATCCGGTCGTTAGGCCAAGGCGAAGTTGGGTCGGGCGCGATCGACGTTTCGATGCATCGCGACGACGTCGGGATCCGGCGGGATTTGCCGCGGGTCCAGGCTTCGACGCTGCCGTTGCCGCTCGAAGGGAAAACGGTCGTGATCGTGGATGATGTGCTCTCCACCGGCCGCACGGTGCGCGCGGCGATGGACGCGATCGGTTCGTTCGGACGGCCCGCGCGGATCCAGCTGGCGGCGTTGATCGATCGCGGGCATCGCGAATTGCCGATCCGGCCCGATTACGTCGGGAAAAATCTGCCCACCGCACCAGAGGAACAGGTGCGCTTGCAGCTCCAGGAAATCGACGGCGAACCGGACGCCGTCCGGGTCGAAAAGGGAGGGGTCGCATGAGCAACGGCGAGAAATCCGAGCTGCGCTGGCAGCGAAAAGATTTACTCGGGATCCGCGAGCTCTCGGCGGACGAGATCACTTTTGTTCTCGATACGGCGGACGCTTTCAAGGATGTGGGCACCCGCGAGATCAAGAAAGTGCCGGCCTTGCGCGGTAAAACGCTCGTGAACTTCTTCGTTGAGCCGAGCACGCGGACCCGGACGTCGTTCGAGATCGCGGCCATTCGGCTGAGCGCGGACGTCATCAATATCTCCGCTTCCTCCTCCAGCCTGGTCAAAGGCGAGACGCTCAAGGACACCACGAAAATCCTCGAAGCCTATCACGCCGATTTGATTGTGATCCGGCACAGCTCCTCTGGCGCGCCGCAGTTTCTGGCCCGCCGCGTCAAATCGAGCATCATCAACGCCGGCGATGGAGCGCACGAACATCCGACCCAGGCCCTGCTCGATCTTTACACCATCCGATCGCGCAAAGGCGGCGTCGACGGACTGCACGTCGTCATTATCGGAGATATTCTTTTCAGCCGGGTCGCGCGCTCGAACATTTTTGCCCTGACGAAACTGGGAGCGCGCGTCACCCTGGTGGGTCCGAGCACGCTGGTGCCGCCTGAGTTTGAAAGGCTCGGTGTCACGGTGACCCACGATCTGGATTCGGTCCTGGAAAGCGCGGACGTGGTCAATTTGTTGCGCATCCAGCACGAGCGGCAACGAAAGGAATATTTCCCCGGGATCGGCGAGTACATCCGGCTGTTTGGCCTCACCAAAGAGCGAGGGAAACGGCTGAAGCCCGATTGCCTGATCATGCATCCCGGCCCGATTAATCGCGGCGTGGAAATCGACAGCGAACTGGCCGACGGCGCCCAGAGTGTGATTCTCGAGCAGGTCAGCAACGGGATCGCGGTGCGGATGGCGGTGCTTTATCTCTGCGGAGGAATTTCCACGCCATGAGCACGGTGATTCTTCGCAACGGCCGGATCATCGATCCGGCAAACCACCGGGATGAAGTCGCGGATTTGTTTATCGTCGATGGAAAAATCACCGACGGCTCTCAACTCTCAACCCTCAACTCTCAACCCGACGAGATTGACGCAAGCAATCTCGTCGTCGCCCCGGGCCTGATCGACTTGCATGTCCATCTGCGCGAACCCGGCTTCGGTTGGAAGGAAACGATTGAATCCGGGGCGCGGGCGGCGGCAGCGGGAGGATTCACCACGATCGTTTGCATGCCGAACACGTGGCCGGTGGCGGACAGCCCGGCGACGATCACCTGGATTCGGCGCGCGGCGGAACGGGCTTGCGTCAACGTTTTGCCCTCGGGGGCGATCTCAAAAGGCCTAATGGGCGAAGAGCTGGCCCCAATCGGTTCGCTCAAACAAGCGGGCGTTGTCGCCATCACGGACGACGGCCGTTGCGTCCAGAACAACGAGCTCATGCGCCGCGCGGTCGAATACGCGCGGATGGTTGGCGTGCCGGTTCTCGATCATTGCCAGGATTACAACCTGGTCGGCAACGGGGTCGTGCATGAAGGCTACTGGAGCACGCTCCTGGGGTTGCCCGGCTGGCCGAGCATTGGGGAGGAAGTCATCGTGACGCGGAACATTCTTCTCGCGAACTGCTGCGATCACCAGGTCCATTGCCAGCATCTCAGTGCGGCGGGGAGCGTTCGGCTTCTGCGGGAAGCGCGAGGCCGCGGCGTGAAAATCAGCGGGGAAGTCTGTCCGCACCACATCGCGTTGACGGATGACGCGATTCAGGACTTCGACACCAATTGCAAGATGAACCCGCCGCTGCGAGCGAAGGAAGACGTGGCCGCGCTCCTCGAAGGAATCGCCGACGGCACCATTGAAATCCTGTGCAGCGATCACGCGCCGCACGCGCAGTTCGAGAAAGAAGTCGAGTTCGACGCCGCGCCGTTCGGGATCGTCGGCCTAGAAACGGAACTCGGATTATTTCTTGATCTGCTCGTGCACAAAAACAAAACGATCGAGCTGCCCCGATTGATTGAGATGTACACCGTGAATCCAGCGCGATTGCTTCAGATCGACGCCGGTACGTTGTCGGCCGGTCAGGCCGGCGATGTCACGCTGATTGATCCTGATCTGGAGTGGACCGTCGACGCCTCGAAATTTCAATCGATGTCGCGGAATACGCCGTTCGATGGCTGGAAACTGAAAGGCAGAGCGGTGCGGACGATTGTGGGCGGGAAAACGGTTTGGGCGTTGTAGGCGTTTTTTCGTCCTTCGTCCTCGTTCTCGGGCTCGTCCTCGATCTATAGCCGATTCGAGCACGAGCACGAGGAGGAGGACGAGGACGAGAGAAGAACTACCCGGTGTAGCCGCCGGAAATATACATCTCCAAATGCTGGATGGCGGCGGATTGGGTGGCGATGACCCATTTCACCAGGTCGCCGATCGAAATCACTCCGCGAATTTGGTCTCCTTCGAGCACGGGCAAATGTCGGATGTGTTTGTCGGTCATCATCCGGAGACAATTCTCGACCGGTTCGCGCGGACTGACGACGGTCAGTTCGCTCGACATGATTTCGCGCACGAACGATTCCCGGGACCTCTTCCCCCGCAGCATCACCTTCCGGGTGTAATCGCGCTCCGAGATCATCCCGACCGGCCGGTCGTTCTCGGTGACCAGGAGTGCCCCGATGTTTTTCTCGGCCATCAGTGCGATGGCGTCGTAAACCGTTGCGTCGGGCGAGATCGTAAAAGTCTCGGCCCCTTTTTGGGCGAGGATCGCTTCGATAGTTCCGGTTACGTCCATGGCTCCCAGTTTCTGCCGGCGGCAAAACCACCGGCAGGGAACCGAACGTAGCGACCCTCGCTGGCCGTTGCAATACTTTCTCTGCGGACGATAGGAAAGCGGACGCCGCAGCGCGGCGTCCCTACCTAGGCGCGTTCAGCGACGATGAAATCGAACTCCTTTTGCTGCGGGCGCGGCATCGGGGGAACAGCCGCCAGGGATTGACGCAACGCCCGGAGGATGCGGAGTCCGCGCTCGATTCGATCGGGCCGGACAGAATAGGGAACGGCGAGCAGGTGCCGCCGGGGATAACGGATTTTGTATCTTTTCATGGCGCGATCCTAAAACAGGGGGTAGGACATCGACTGTCCGATGGTCAAAAATAATGAAAATTTTTCGCGGCCCCCGCTCGAGCGGATGATGCGGCTGCATGCCGCCCTGAAGGCCCGCCACTTTCCCAACTGCCAGAAGATCGCCGCCGAGCTCGAGGTCTCGGCCAAGACGATCCAGCGCGACATCGATTTCATGCGCTACCGGCTCGGGTTGCCGATCGAATATCACCCGAAGGAATTTGGTTTTTTTTATAGCGAGCCGGTCACGGCTTTTCCGAACATCGAGGTGTCGGAAGGCGAAATTACGGCGTTGCTCGTGGCGCAGAAGGCGCTCGCCCAATACAAGGGGACGCCTTTTGAGAGGCCGTTGCAGTCCGCCTTCCGAAAACTGACCGACGGGTTGAAAGACCGGCTCTCGTTTTCCTGGCACGACCTGGAGGAAGGGATCTCGTTCCGGAGCGCCGGCGCCAGCGCGGCGGACCTTGAATTGTTCGAAGCGGTGAGCCGGAGTGTTCTCCGCTCAGTCGAATTGGAGTTCGAATATCGGAAACTGAACAGTCCCGGCTACGAGCAACGGCGAGTCCGCCCCTACCATCTCGGCTGCCTGGAAAATCAGTGGTACCTTTTCGCGGAAGACCTGGAGCGCCGGCAGCTCCGGACGTTCGCGCTTCCGCGCATGCGAAAGGTTTCGCTCACGAACAAAGGGTTTCGCCGGCCGGCGGATTTTTCCATCGCGCAAATCCTGAGCGGAAGTTTCGGCGTCTATTCCTCCGGGAAAAAGCAACGAATCCGGATTCAGTTCGACGCCTTCGCGGCACGCCTGGTAGCGGAACGGAAGTGGCACGAGTCCCAGCGTGTTCGCGAGAAGGCTGATGGCTCAATTGTCCTCGAGCTGGAATTGGGCGGCCTGCAGGAAATCGAGCGCTGGATCCTCAGCTGGGGCAAGCACGCGCGGGTCCTCGCCCCGGCGGAGCTGGCGACGCGCATTCGGGACGAAGCGACCGCGATCGCGAAGCTTTATTGACGCGCGCGCCGGGTCGACCGCACTAGGCTAGACTCGGTCGATCCAAAACTCTGGCCGGCGAAAGCCGTGTGCGATTGCGACAATCCAGATTGTCTGTTCCCGGATGACATAAGCGACGTAGTGCGGAAACACGCGCAGGTTTAGTCGGCGATATCCTTTCGGCCTCAGCCGTGGCAATTCAGGTTTTGGGCAATTCGACCCATGGCGGCGGCGAGTTCATCACGAAACCGGGAACCAAGGCCGGGCTCCTGCGATTCGTAATAGGCAACCGATTCAGCAAATTCCCGCTCGGCTTCGCCAAGCGTAATCAGGTTCATCGACGGAGCTGACGATCAATATCGCGCAACACGTCGGCGAACGGCCGGCCTTGTGCGACACCACTATCGATCATCTGAATCCGACGCTCGATCTCAGCCTCCCACGCCGCATCGACATCTCCGCCTCCGCGCGCCTCATTGTTTTCGAGAATCGCCCGCGCAAGTCTTAGTTGCTCTTTCTGCGGCAACTTGAGCGCCTCTTCCGATAGATCAGCCAACGTCCGGCTCACAGGTCCAGGATAAGACTTTCGCCAATGGTTGTCGAGGGGGTGCAAAATTTTGTGAGAAGTTCATGGATAATTCTCCGTTCGACCGCCGGCGCTGACAACCGCATAGACTTTTGGAGACGAAGTACCCATAGAGGTTTTTAATGCCCGACAAGAGATGGCAAAAGAACGATGACGGCTCGGAGTCCACGACGAAGATTAAGCAAGTTGGTGACATAAAAGAAACACACCATCTGACGACGGCGGGCGGCGGCACTCGCAAGGATCACAGTCACGTTGTCATTCGCGAAAAGGCCGACGGGACAAAGAGCGCGCATGCCGCGCCACGCAAATCGAAGCGGTAATCAGAAGATCAGCCCACGCAATGTGGGGCAGCATAGTTTCGTTTATAGAACTGGCGAAATCGTCGCTTTGCTCTGCGGATCATTATAGGCTGATGGGAGAAACACCGGTCTCGTAACGCTCGGCTTCCAAGGCCAAATTGAAGCGTTGAGCCAGCGGTGCTTCGCAATACGATCGAGCTTCGTAGGCTGATCAGTCTGGACACGCCACAAGCCGGTGAAAATCTGGCTTCTGAGTCGCTCCAAACCTTCAACTGCCTTCTTTCTACAATCCTCTCCGTCCCGGTATGCCTCCCAAGAACGAGGACGAGCGAAGGGATCGATGAGCCAAAGCCCGTCGTAGTCGCGGACGACCATTGAAAGGAAACTGATGTTGATCGGGATCTCGGCACCGGCCTCCTCAAGTTGTTGACGAACCTCATCGGTTACAATTATCCGCGGGTAGACCGCTGCTCTTCTTTCCAATTCGTACGCGCGGTTCAGGCCTTCCCCGAATATGATCCGCTTTTTGTGATACGTCGATCCTCGAGCGATTGCGCCACGCGTCAAAATCGATAAACGCGACAACCCGTTCTTCCAATTCATTCGCCATCTCGTAGTCATAGAAATACTGCGGCCTTCACTGCCCGCCACCGATTTCCGTTGCCGGAAACGCAAGGACATACATCGGAATTCCTGATCTGGGTGCCAACCGAGATCTCTATCTTTGCGGCGATTCGCAATTGCTTGCAGGACTACGCACATTTCGCCAGTGCGTGTACAATGACCGGATGGAGCATAACCTGACCATCCGCTATGTAATCGCGATCCGAAGCGAAAAAAGGATACCGAAGCTCTACAAACTTTTGCTCCCCAGCGAAGAGAGATTGATGGCGTTACGATCGCTCAACCGGATGAACATCAACTTTCTCTCATTGTATCCTGACGTCGAAGGCGCATCGCTGTATTGCAATATGACCCTTGAACTCGACCATTACTGACGCCCGAAATACCGCGAAGAGGTTCCGCCGACCTTACCGCCGCGCGAATTTCGCCTCGATCAGCTCGTGGACGAGACTGGTGATCGCCGGATGATCGAGGCGATCGACGACTTCGTTGAGGAAGCCGGAGACGAGGAGCTGTTTCGCGACCGGCGCCGGGATGCCGCGTGAGAGCAGGTAAAACATTTCGTTTTCGCTGATCTGGCCCGAGGTCGCGCCGTGGCTGCACTTGACGTTGTCGGCCAGAATTTCCAGGCCGGGCATCGAGTTGGCCTCGGCATCGTCACTCAGCAAAAGATTGCGCACCGTCTGATAGGCGTCGGTAAAATGAGCGTGCGGTTCCACCCGGATCAGGCCGCCGAAGGTGTTTCGCGCCCGATCGTTCAAAGCGTTCTTGTAAAGAAGATCGCTCGTAGTGTGCGGGCTCATGTGGTCCTGAAGAGTGCGAGCGTCGAATTCCTGGCCGTTATCGGCCACGGACACCGCGAGAAGATCGCTCCGGGCGCCTTCACCGATGAGGCGGCTGAGGCTTTCGAAGCGGGAATAAGCGCCGCCGAGATGGACGTTCAGGCTCAAGGCGGACGCTTCGCGCGCCACGGAGGTTGAGTTGATCTGGATCGAGAGGACTTTCTCGTTCCAGTTTTGCGTGCAGACGTAATTCAGTTTCGCGCCGCGCCCGACGACCAGATCGTTCACGCCGCAGGCGAACCCGGCGCGGTCCGGATGCACGGAACCGAAGTGCTCGATCACTGTCACCTTCGCCAGCTCGTCGGCGATCAGCAACGTATGGGGAAACACGCTGGCGTTCTCCCCATGAAGCCAATGGAAAATTTCAATCGGCAGCTTCACCTCGATGCCGCGCGGGACATAGACAAACGTTCCGGAGGCGACCCAGGCCTGATGCAACGCCGCAAATTTCGCCGATCCGAGCGTGGCCGGCTGCGCCATGAAATGGCGGCGGAACAAATCCTCGTGCTCGAGCAAGGCCCGTTCGAGCGGCATCAGAAGGACGCCGCGTTTTCGAAGCGCTTCGGGAAGCGGATCGCGCCGCAACAGTTGTTCATCCGCGAAAATAAGCCGCCCGGAGACCGCCTCGAGCGCGACGGAACGATCGAGCACCTCGCCGCGTTCGGCTTCCGTTAATTCGGCGCTCTTTGTGTAGCGGGAAAGATCGAGCGCATTGACGCTCGAGAATCGCCAGGGCTGATCTTTCCGGTTCGGAAGTGGAAGCGACTCGAATGTCGTCCAGGCGGCGCGCTGTTGATCCCGGAACCAGGCGGGAAGCCCGGTTCCATGGGAATCGGAAGGGCCGGAGAGAATCGCCGGCCCGGAATGTTCCTGCGGCGTTTCTCGTTCCATCACTTCATCAAGGAGAGCTGTCTGGTTAGTCATTCCCGAAATGAGACGCAAACGGCGGCCCGAAGACCGCCGCCGATTGCCCTTGTCTTGGGGGCCGAACCCTAGCCGACCGACCCCTCCATCTCAAGCTCGATCAGGCGCTTGAGCTCAACGCTGTATTCCATCGGAAACTGACGCACCAGGTCGTTGACGAAACCGTTCACGCTCAGGCTCATCGCCTGCGCCTCGGTCAGCCCTCGCTGTTGCATGTAAAAAATCTGCTCCGCGCTCACCTGGCTGACGCTGGCTTCGTGTTGCACGGAGTTGCCGGTCCCGCGGACTGTGATCGCGGGATAAGTGTCGGTGCGGCTGGTGGCGTTGATCAGGAGCGCATCGCACTCGGTGTTGTTCTTGCAGTTTTTGAGGTGCTTCGGGATCTGGACCAGGCCCCGATAAGTCGCCCGGCCTTCGCCGATGCTGATGCTTTTGGAAATGATATTGCTGCTCGTTTCGTCGGCCGCATGCACCATCTTGGCGCCGGTGTCCTGGTGCTGCCCGTCGCCGGCCAGGGCGATGGAAAGAACTTCGCCGCGAGCGCGCCGGCCTTTCATGATCACGCCGGGATATTTCATCGTCAGGCGCGAACCGATGTTGCAATCGATCCATTTCACCTCGGCGTCTTCGTGGGCAAGCCCGCGCTTGGTCACGAGGTTGAAAACGTTCGAGGACCAGTTCTGGACGGTGATGTACTGCAGCTTCGCGCCTTTCAACGCGACCAACTCGACGACCGCGCTATGAAGCGTGGCGGTGTTGAACTTCGGCGCCGTGCATCCCTCCATGTAGGTCAACTCCGATCCTTCGTCGCAGATGATCAGGGTGCGCTCGAATTGGCCGAAATTCTCGGCGTTGATCCGGAAATACGCCTGGAGAGGGTGCTTCACTTTTACGCCGGGCGGGACGTAGATGAACGATCCGCCGCTGAACACCGCCGAGTTGAGCGCGCTGAATTTGTTGTCACCCGTCGGGATGACTTTGCCGAACCATTTCCGGAAAATTTCCGGATGCTCCTTCAACCCTTCGCGGCTGCCGACAAAAATGACGCCCTGTTCGCCGACGGCCTTCTTGATGTTGGAATAAACCGCCTCGCTGTCGAATTGGGCTTCGACGCCGGCCAGAAATTTCCGTTCCTGTTCCGGAATACCGAGCCGCTCGAACGTCCGCTTCACGTCATCGGGCACTTCCTCCCAGCTACGCTTCGGTTGGGTCCCTCCGCTCAGGTAATAGCGGATGTTGTCGAACACGATCGCCTCCAGGTCCTTGCTCGCCCAGTGGGTCGGCATCGGCTTGCTCATGAAAGTCTTGTAAGCGTTCAGCCGGAATTCGCGCACCCAGTCCGGGTCCTCCTTGATGTCGGAAATGTAGTGAATCGTTTTTTCCGTCAGACCTACCCCCGCGTCGTGGGTGTGGGTTTCGGGATAAGCGAAATTCCCGACGTTCCGCTCGATTTCCAAAGGTGATGGTTCTTTGCCCATAAAATTCCTCGTCAGGCCAGAGCCGGCTCGCCCACTTCGTCCGGCAGCGCCTCATAACTTTCGTAGCCTTTTTCTTCCAGCTCCAAGGCGAGCTCTTTCCCACCGCTCCGCACGATCCGGCCCTGGACCATGACGTGAACGTGATCGGGAACGATGTAATCGAGCAAACGCTGGTAGTGCGTGATCAAAAGAACGCCGAGGTTCGGGCCGCGCAGGGAATTGACGCCGTGGGCCACGACTTTCAGCGCGTCGATATCGAGTCCGCTGTCGGTTTCGTCGAGAACAGCGTATTTCGGCGCCAGCATGGCCAGCTGAAGAATCTCGTTTCGTTTTTTCTCACCGCCCGAAAAACCCTCGTTCACGGACCGGGCGGTGAAGGATCGATCCATTTCCAGGAGATCCATTTTCTCATAAAGCTTCGCGTAATAGTCCGTAGCCTCGAGTTCTTCTCCCTCCGGCAAACGCGCCTGGACCGCCGCACGCAGAAAATTCGCGATCGTTACCCCGGGAATTTCGCTCGGATACTGGAAGGCGAGAAAGAGCCCCTGGCGAGCGCGTTCGTCCGGCTCGAGTTCAAGGATGTTCTTGCCGTCCATGGTCACTTCGCCCCCCGTGACTTTGTAGTCAGGATGCCCCGCGAGCACTTTGGCGAGCGTGCTTTTCCCAGAACCGTTCGGCCCCATGATCGCGTGGATTTCGCCCTTCGGCACGGTCAGCGACAGTCCCCGGATAATTTCCTGGTCTGCAATCGAGACGCGCAGATTATTAATGGATAGCTGGTTCATTTTTGGGGAAGCAAACATAGTCCGTTTTGCCGGCTTTGCGAACGCCGAAATCGGTTTCTGTTTCCATGGGGCGGGGCCGAATTGCCGGAGGACATTTCATCGCTAAAGCGCTCGTTATGAAAATTCTAAAGCAGGGGCATTTTTCCTGCTCTATTACGCTGGAAACATGAGGCTTATCGCAACCTCATTCCCAAACAAATGACCAGCCAAACAATGCCTGTAACTACCGCCTCCGAATCCATTTTGCCCCCGAAAGCCTCTTCGCCCGCCGCGCCCGAGACCATTGGTCACGCTCTCCCGGCGAGGCCGCGACGGATCCTGGTGGTGGATGACGAGCCAGCCGCGCGGGTTCTGGGCAAACGCGTTTTTTCCGAAGCGGGATTCGAAGTCGCCACCGTCCAATCGGGTTTCGAATGCCTGGAGCTCTTCCGGCAGCACCCCCGCTACTTTGATCTGATTTTGCTCGATCTTTCGATGCCATTCATGGATGGCGAAGAAACCTTCACTCGCCTGCGCGCCATCAATCCCAATGTCGTCGTGCTTTTGAGCACGGGTTTCATGGCCCAGGAGCGCGTGGATCGAATGCTGGCCGCCGGGATGGCCGGATTTTTGCGCAAGCCGCACAATCCCGCTGAGCTGGTCGCCCAGGTCGAATCCGCCCTGAAGAAGGTCAGCATGTCTCGCGCGGGCTGCGCGACCAGCGACATGACCGCTTCAATCTGAGAAGCGGGCGGGATGATTTGCGAATTGCGATTTGCAATTTGCGATCTAAGAATGTGAGCGGCGAGCGCCGCCATCGAAATTCGATTACCCCGTGGTGTAACGGTAACACAGCGCCCTTTGGAGGCGTTATTCATAGTTCGAATCTATGCGGGGTAGCCCCGTAAAAGGGCTTCGCCCTCACGTGGTTGATCTCTGCGGGCTCGCGGCAAAGTTCAAAAGGCGTCGACCGGCACCGCTTTTAAAACATATTACCTTTTACTCGGACCTGACCGCGTGAGGCGAAGCCTCTTACGGGGTAGCCACGTCACCGCTTAATTACGACCTGCTGGATTGCACGGTTGGGAAGCAGGTTCGCGATTGCTCCCGGTGGCGTTCCCCCGATCGCGCGGAAACGAGGTCTGTTCAAGAATCCTTGCCACCATGGCAGCTCGTGAGCTCACGCCGAGTTTTGCAAAGACCCGGCGCAAATGGGTGCAAACAGTCCAGCCGCTGATTTCCAGGACGGCGGCGATCGCCTTGTTCGGGTAACCCTTTGCAATCATCCTCACGATTTCCTGTTCCCGCGGACTCAACTTTATCGGGGCTTTCGATGGTTTTTCAGAGCGGACAAGCAGACAGCGGATGCCCTCGATTTCCATGTCCATGAGGACGTCACCGGCTCCATTGCTACCCTCGGCTCTGAGCTCGCCCGGTTTTCTCGAATGAGTCGACTGCGCGACGATTTTACGAATGAGCGTGCGAAAACTCGGGGCGACCTTTAACGGTCGCGGACCCGGCCGTGCTTTGGTGGCGGCTGGGCCCAATGATTTTTTTGGCCTCGTCCCGTAGATCTTCACCTTCAGTTCTTTCAGGGGGAGTTTCGATCACCAGATTTTCCGAGCTATGCGTGTTTCTTATTGCCGGGTGCGTCATGAGTAAGCAAGTCGATTCTTCATTGTTCGATTCGTCAAATCGCCCGGAATTCGAATTACGCGCATAACTGGCAGATCGGGGCAGCTCTAAGCCAGCCTGCGGCTCTTGAGGTTTTGGGAGAGTCGTGTTCGCTGATCTCGTTACCAAAAAGGGGGGACGACCCAGCGGGCCGGCTTATTTTATTAGTTAGCTTTGCGGAGGGGTGGGGTTCCTTTCGCGCAAATTACTATCCGTTCGCAGCCGGCGGCGCATGTCGCACGAAGATGCGACACCTGACAAAGTGAAGCTTTCAAGAGGTTCCCCAGTTTGGGTGAAACATATCCAGGTGTCGTCTGAATCGGGTTCATCCCAACGTGTGACTAGTGGCAAAACGAAGCCGGTACTAATCTCCGCTCCAACACGAGGCACAGGCCAAAAAAAAATCAATCCGAAAACAATAACTGGAGACTCAAATGAACCGATATCTGGAGCATGAACTCGAAGGAGAACTCGAAGCTGAAGGTGAGTTGGAAAACGAACTGGAGGGCGAGTTGGAACTCGAGGGTGAACTGGAATCCCACGAGCACGAAGGCGAATTCGCCTCTGAATTGGAAGGCGAAGGAGAATTCGCGAGCGAGTTAGAAGGAGAGGGAGAGCTGGCTGGCGAAGGCGAGATGGCCGGCGAACTTGAGGCCGAAGGCGAACTCGGCGAGCACGAACAAGGGGAGCAGTTTCTTGGCAACCTTGTCTCCGGCCTGGGCAGCCTCCTCGGCGAAGGGGAAGGCGAGGGGGAAGGCGAAGGTGAACTCGGAGAATTCGAATTCGAGCACGAGCAGGGCGAGCAATTTTTCAAAAAAGCCTTTCGCGGCATTTCGAGCATCGTTCGGAAGGCCGCACCGATTCTTAAGAACATAGCCAAGGTTGCGGCGCCGACCGTCGGCAAGGCGGTCGGAGGGTTCTTTGGTGGTCCCGCTGGAGCGATGCTTGGCTCGAAGTTGGCCAGCCTGGCAGCGCAGCAATTACGCGAACAGGAAATGGGTGGCTCTTTTGAGATGGAGTCTCACGAGCTTGAGATGGGCGAACACGAACTGGGCGAGCAGGAGGTGCCTCAACAACTTGCCGAGCATGAAGCCGAGGCGGAAGCGATGGCGCATTACGCCGCGTTTTCCGAGAGCGAACACGAAGCTGAGGCGATGGCGGGAGCCGCCGTCACCATCACGATGTCGCCGCGCGACCGGCGTGCTTTGCGCAAGCTCGTGCCCAACCTCGTCCGTGGCGCCGCCATCCTCACACGCGTGCTTCGGATGCGCGGGGCCACGCGGCCATTTGTGCGCGTCGTGCCTACTATCGTGCGCCGGACTGTTCGAACGCTTCGCCGCGGGGCGGCGGCCGGCCAGCCGATCACTCGCCGTCGCGCGGGCCAGGTGATGGCACGCCAGACGCGCCGCGTTCTCAGCAGTCCACGTTACTGCGGAGCAGTGCTTCGCCGCAACATTCGCGTCGCGCGAATGGTCGCTCGTCCGGGCTCCATGCGCACCATGAATGGTGCGATGCGCCGGGGCCGTTCGATCTAACCGCCTTACCCTGCCATTGACTACCCTAACTTATCAAACCGAGGAGCTAATATGTCCGCCGCCACCGAACTGGAATTGGAAACTGAATTCGAACTAGAAAGCGAAGGCGAATCTGAACTCGCCGGCGAACTGGAACAGGAGCTGGGTCTCGCTCATGAGCTGGCCAACGAGTTCGAGCTCGAGCACGAGCAGGAAGCCGAGCACGAGGCGTTTTTCAATAATTTGGCCGCGATGGCCGACCGCAGTGGGCGCTCGCAGGCCCTGCGACGCATCGCTCTGGCGGCGGCACGTTCGGCCTTGAAGGGACAGGCTCGGCCCTGGCCCGTTGTCCAGGGTGAGGGCGAGTTCGGCGAACTGGAAAGTGAATTCGGAGAGCTCGAAGCCGCTCACGAATTCGAGTTCGAAGCCTCTCCAGGGCAATTGGCCCAGTTCGTTGCCGAGATGGAACACGAAGGTCACGCCGCCGCGGAAGCAGCCAATGAGCAGGAGGCGGCGGAGCATTTCCTTCCGCTCATCGGCCTGGCCGCGAAGTTTGTCCTGCCGAAGTTGGCCGGACTCGCGGCCAAGAAACTGGGCGGGATGGCGGCCAAGAAGATTGGCGGCAAACTGATCGGCCGGGTGGGAGGGCAACTGCTCCGCAAGGTCGGTCCGCGCATGATGAATCGTGTGACCCCTCAACTCACTCGTGGCATCGCCAATGTGACGCGGACGCTATTCCGGAACCGGGCGACACGCCCACTGATCCACGCTATGCCCCGCATCGCCCGCACCACGGTAGCACGGCTCGGCCGGCAGATCGCCAGCGGCCGCCGCGTGACCCCACAGCAAGCGCTTCGCACGCTCGCGCAACAGACCGCTCGCACCGTCAGCAATCCGCGCGCTCTGGCGCAAACCTATCAAAGGTCTCTGGCACTGGACCAGCGCTACCATCGCCGCACCCGCCGCGTGTTGGGCCGTCCAGCCGGCGCGCCGGTCCGCGCTGCCAACGATCCCGGCTCGCCCACCGCAGGCGTTGCCTTCCCGGGAGCATTCCCGGCCGGGGTAATGCCAGGTTATCCGGGAGTAACCGCGCCGGCGATGGGCGGGTGCCGCTGCAATTGCCTGCCCTTCGGGGCGGCGGGGTACTCGATTCCGACGATGGCAATACCGCCGGTCACGGCAATACCGCCGGTCACGGCGATGCAGCCGGTCATGCCGATGTCACAGTCCGTTCCGACCTGCCCGACCTGCGGGCGCTGAGAAAAGAGCTGATCACTTCCCGACCCAAATGAGTACCGCCGCTCCAGCATCCGCGCCAGCCGCCTTGGGTGCCCGGAACGGCGCTCCGAAGCGGCAGACCAGTGCCACGCAGCCTGTTCTGATGCC
Source organism: Chthoniobacterales bacterium (assembly GCA_035274845.1). NCBI lineage: Bacteria > Pseudomonadati > Verrucomicrobiota > Spartobacteria > Chthoniobacterales > Chthoniobacterales bacterium. Next base: position 80,432 of record DATENU010000002.1, on the reverse strand, counting down.
TTGGATCCGGGCCCAGGGGCTCAACCTGGTGCGACACACCAAGGCGCTGCGCAACTTCACTCGCGAAGAATTTGGCACAGGTCCGGAAGCTCCGACTGAAGGCCACGTCCAGGCGGTCAACAAATTGCTCGGATCCCTGCGAACCGGCCTGGTTCGCCGCGCGCGGCAGATGATTGAGTTCTCCGCGGCGGCCCGCCGGAACCCGACACGTGGGCGCCTCACCGCCTTGGTCACGCACAAGCATCACGCGCACGATTGGGTCAAAGGCATCGAAAAGATTTGGGACTTCTATTTCGAGTTGTTCGGCCAGAGGCAATCGCCATTCGGCTTGTGGCTGTTGAGCACCGACCGCATCGCGCTGGATTGCTACCAGGTGACCTACCTCGGCATCGGCAAGGAAAAATCAGTGCCTGCGCCCCCACCCTTTTGTTACATGCGCACCGGCTTCGGTCCGGCGACGTATAAGCGCGGCATCAAACTGCGGCAGCTTGGCAGTCAGTACAATCCTTTTCCGCTCATCCAGCTTCCGTATCACCGCATGGTTAATCCATGGACGCTTGGGGCGGTGCTCCACGAAGTGAGCCACAACACCCAAAGCGATCTCGGCTTGTCGCGCGCCGTGCCGCTGGCCATCGCGCGCGCGCTGTTGCGGGCAGGTCTCGGCCGCGAAGTCGCGCGCGTCTGGGTGAAATGGAATAGAGAAACTTTCGCGGATCTGTGCGGGCTCTTGCTGGGCGGGCCGTGCGTCGTCGCATCGTTAATGGATGTAGTCGGCCGTTCTCCGCAGATCACTTATTACTTCGATCGAAACGGGGTTCATCCCACGCCGTACCTGCGCGTGCTGATTAGTGTGGAGCTGCTCCGGCGGATGGGCTTTCTGACCGAAGCCGAGAAATATCGGCAGGCGTGGATGACGCTTTATCCCGGGCCCGCGAGGGGGACGTTTCCGAAAGAGATTTTGCTCACCGCGCCAAAGGCCATCGCGCTGGTGGTGGATGCGTTGTGCTATCGGCCCTTCCCGGAAATCGGGAACCGGACGCTGTCGGAAGTTTATCGGTTCGGCCAGAAGGAACAGCGGATGATCGAGGAATGCGCGCAACGCCTCGCCGCCGGCACTGATCCCGGCATCGTGCCGGAACGTTTTCTCATCGGCGCGGCGCGTTACGCGTTAGACAATCGCCTGGCTGGCGCCGACGCCATCCGGGATGGGTTTTATCGAGAGTTGGCGAGGAGATGATGGATGAGTCTGGAAACCACATTTGAATCGTTGCGCGGTCAACTGGCCCGGTTGCAGGAGGCGGTGTCCGCTTTGCACGTTACCGTGACCGAGGATAAACCGGCCGCCGGCGCGGTCGTGCTCGTGGACCAGTTAGAAAACCTGGTGACGGATTTGTCTGGTACCGTGGAAGAAGCCGATGCCCGCGCCGCGCAGATAATCTTAGGCAGCCAGCTCAACGGCCCGTCGGACCAGAGTCGGATTGCCTTGCGGGAGATTCACGGGCTAATCAATCGGTTCACCGCCTTGTATGCGGACGAACTCTCCGCGCACGATCCGATCGCACAGCTTTTGGAAATGGGCCGTGAGCGCGGACGCGAGTGGCGCGACTGGAGTAAGGTCGTGAAGACGGCCATCGAGCGATGCGCCGCGCCGATGAAAGCCGCGGCGAGCGCGATCATGGAATGCTGGAGCGACCTGGCCGAGCGCCTCACGCGGAACTCTGTCTCCGTCCAGGCGACCAACATCGGACAACACATCACGCTGCGCGAAGATCAACTTGAACTGAAAACATGAACCCGAACACGAATACGAGCGGAAGGAACTGACTATGCCAAATGGAACTAGAGACGTCGTGGAAGACGCCGTCATTTACCCGATCCTGACCAAAGAGGTCAACGGTTATGGTGGTGGCGGCCGCAATGGCAAATCGCCGGGATCCTCCGGCGGCTCACTCACCCGCACAGCCCAGGGCGCCTTGCGCGATATGCTCGGCTGGCGTTATCGCGCCGACGATCCCAAGGGCTTCCTTGCCGCCTTGAACAAGGCGGTGAACCTCAAAGAAGTCGAGGGCCATGTCGAATGGACGTGGAATGCACGCCCATTCACGGTGCAAGCGGACCTGGGGGAAGTAACTGGAGCCCAGGCGAGCATTTATGCCCGTGCCAAAGTCGCCCTGGATAACGCCCTGCCTCTGCTTGATGGATTAAAGCCTTTGCGGCCGGATGCGGATTCCGAGAACACGGCCGCTACCCAGGCTTTGGTGCGTTCCGCCTGGACAGAGCTGGTGGGAGAGCTTGGCACTTTGGGCGGTCCCAGGATCCAACGCGTCGATGACTACTTTGTGCGGCTGCTCGCCCTGAAGCCGGGAGACGTGGGCATAGTGGATGCGGATCAGGTGGGCGGTTTGCTCGGCGAATTGCGCAAACGATTCGGCCTGGATTCCGATCGTGTGCTCACCGTGGAGGAAGAACGAACCTACACCGACTTCATCATCCTCGTGGATTACACGAACACGATTTTCCAAACCTGGGGCAAGCAACGGAAGTCGCTCTTCCGTAATGCAACCGGCGCGAAATATCTCGGCACAGAACTGGTTTGGATCTCGGAGGCCCTGGCTGTCATCGTCGAATCCGTCCACGAAGCCTACGACGCGATGGACTCGGTCTTCTTCGGACCGGAGGAACGTCAGGTGACCCTGCTCGAGTTCGATAATGGTGAATCCATCACCGTGGCCGAGCTGTTGAGCTGGATCGAAAATTTCGCAGGCGTCGAAGCGCCGCAATTCATCGAAAGCTCCGGTAAAGATGGTGTCGGCGCCGTTCGGGAAACGCTGAACCAGATCAACCGGCTGCTGTCGCAAGTTGTCACCGAGTAATCAACCCAGGAACCGTTTATGAACACAGACACACTTCCATATGCAGTCACATCACCACGTGTCGGGGAGGCGCTCAAGGCACTTGTCCACCACATCAATTACGCCATCACGCTGACCGGGTTGGAACCGGTTAAAACCTCGGAGCCGGTGTTGAGTGGGGACTCCCTTCCTCCGCTTCCCAAAGTCACGGAAATCAAGCCGGACGAGATCGCTTATGAAGATCGCCAGAATGTTGCCCAAAAAGGTCTCCAGGTAATTGGTCAGAATCTCGATGGAGTTCGCGAGGTGCGCCTGATCCAACGTCACGTGGTGGGAGCCTTGACCGCCTCGGCCTTGGACGATCAGATCAACCATTCGAAGGTGAACGGTAAGCCCGACGGGAAAAGCTTCACCGCGCAAATTGCCGGGCTGTCCTTTTTGCCTCCCGGCAGTTACAAACTACAGCTGATAAACGAAACTGGAGAGACCACGCTCTCCCCCGGTTCCGTCACGATCCATTCGCCGAAAGAGACGTATAGCAAGCCACCCCACACCTATGGTACGCAACCCGCGCCGACACCTCCTGCCTACGGCATTGAGGAGATGATCCCCCCTTTCGGGCACGCAGGCCAAACACTGTGTGTCCGCGTGATTGGGAAAGGGGCGTGCTTCACCGATCAGACATGCTTCACGTTCGCTCCCGCCGGGCCGAAAGTCGAGCTCACGACGCTTCTTTCAGCGCATATGGCGGTGCTCAAGGTCTGCATCCCGTCGGAAGTCTCCACTCGGGAATTTGAGCTGAGGGCAACAACTGGCACGCAAGCGGACAGTGCAGCTTTCACCGTTCATCAGGAGCACGAGAATTGGTGGAACCACTTAAAAGATGTCTTCGGGAACCACAAAGCTTGGAGAGACTGACCTATGGCAAACGAAAACGATTATCAACAACTTCTGGATCGCCTCAGCGCGTTGCGCGAGGGGATGACGAACCGATTCGCGGGCGACTTGGTCGGAAATCCGCCGCTCGCCGATGCGCTGAAACAACAGGTCGACGACATCCTCGCTTCAGTGGTGAAGCAGGACATGCAGGCCAAGCTGCCGCCAGACAAGGGGCTGGCCCAGCTCGCCGGGATCGGCGCCGAAGCCGCGGATGAATTCGGCAAAACCCGCATCCCGCAAGGCGTCGAGCCGTACGATGAGCAAATCACGTCCGAACGCCTCGTGGCTGTGGGTGACCTGTATTACATCTATCAGCACGAAAAGATTGGCGTCTTCCGTGTGATCCGGAAGCTGAAGGAACTGTTTCACGCCGGGGCAGTGCGTTTGTCGAGCGGCCCGGGGGCGTTCCGGCTCTACCAGTTCGATCGCCGCGATGTGTTGCGTTACACCCTGGCCGACCGCTTGATGGCGTATCGTCGCGCCTTCGGCTACGGCAACGCGCCCGTGCCGCAGGGCACCACACCCAACGTGGAATTCCACAATCAGTTCGGCCACTTCGTCAACCAGGTGGCGCTCTTCTGGCGCGACAAGCGAATCAGCGACGTCGTGCGCGAACGTGCTTACGATCCGAGCTTCGGAAGCATCGCGATTGTGCGCCGGTCGGGGCTGGATTTGAGAAACAACCTCAAGTTCACCTCCTTTGGCCATCTCAACGTGATGCGCGTGGAGGTCATGCAGCTCCTGGAGGAAGCCTTCAAAATCCTTGGCGCCGAAGACGTGAAGAATCTCTTCGGGACGGATAATGCCTGGGACACCGTGGAAGAAATCCTGGTGCGCTACTTCAACGAGCGGCTGGTCACCTCGCCGCGCCAGCGCATGGGTGTCGCTGGGCGAGAAATCCTGCGCTGGGTCGCGCAACCCCACATCATGAAAATGCAGCGCGGCCAGTTCGAGGCACTGCTCCTCGAGATCGCCGAGTTCGCCGAGGAATGGCTCACCAGCGCGCAATCCATGGGCCTGGCCAAACGCATGGAGACCAATCGCGTGATGTCCTGGGGCGCTAACGGAAGCAACGGGTCATCCTTCGGCGACATGGCGCCTCCTCGGGCGGCGCGGCGGGCGGCTGTCCGCGGGCGGCGAGCGCGCATGGCGGCAATGGGACGATCATGAGATAGCGCCGCAAACGGAGATCCCGCTCTCGAAAAGCATCGCCCGAATGCAACCACCACGCACCGAGTTCCAGTTGGAGCACGAACTGGAAGCGGCCGCCTTCGGACTTGAAGCGGAGCATGGAAGCGCCTATCGAACCGCCCGGCAGCAGTATCTGCGGCAACTGCTGACGGATCCGAACCAACCCCGCCATGTCCTGGGCTGGGTCACCCAGGAACTGAATCGCCTGGCGCAGGTTGAGCGGGCGCAACAACAGGGACGCCGGGGGCCCGGCGGCAGCGCGCGAAATCTGCGCGGCGTGCCCGGCCTGGATGTTGGCCACAAACTGGGAAAGCACGACCAGCATGATCCCAGGAATTTCCGGCTGGAAGACGCGCGCTTTAACCGGGCCCGGCCCGGCCTGGCCCGGCGGGTGGGCGTCTTTCAAAAATATCGCGAGGGAGAAGCGAACTTCGAGGCGGAGATGGAGCAAGCCGCCGAACGGATGGACGCGGCCGATATGGCCGGCCAGTTTCGGAACGTCTGGCGCGCGTTCCCTCCCGACATCAAACAAGAGATTCAGCGGCGCGCGCAGTTGATCTGGCAGATGCGGGGGAGCTACCTCGGCCAGTTCCTGGTCGCCCTCAATGGTCTCTTCGCCCAAAACCCCGCGGGCTGGCAGCAGGCGCTGGTGGGCAACCGCGCTGCGACCATTCAACAGCTCGCCTTGCTCGCGGGACAAATGGCGCGACTCCCGGCCAAGGGCGCCACGGTCCAGCGAGGCTTGAGTGATGCGCAAGTGCGCCAGTTTCACCGCCGCCAGCAAGCCCGTGGCCATGTCCCCGGACGCAGCCGGCAAACAGGACGGGACCGGGAACTCGAATTGGAGATCGATCGGGCCAGCCGCCAACTCGAGGCGGAACCGTTCTTTACCAAGGTCACGCCGATCCCCGGTATCGGAAACAAGGAAGGGCACGAAATACTGACGCGCCACGCAATGCGAGGCCTGCCGTTAAGTGCCGCCGAGAAATCGGCGGTGGAATTTGGCGTGATCAGGCCGGATCGCGGCGGTCGGAGCTATTGGAATTTTCCGCGGGCGGCGCTGGGATCATTGAAGGCGGCGGCGCAACCGGCCCACTCGCTGCGACCCACCCCCTCAACCACCGTGCCGGCGGCATTGCGCCTGATTCGAGCCCGGTTCGCTGGCCTGCATGCGCGGGCCTTGCGTGCGTCGAGCCGCTCGACCGCACTGGAATGGCTGGGCGAAGCCTTGCACCTGTTACAGGATTCGTTTTCCAGCGCCCACGTGGAGCGCATCGGCGGCACGGGACGCATCCGCCACATTCGCGCTTTCTTCATCCGTTTCGGCTGGCCTCCACTCTCGAGAGCGCCGCACGAGCACAACGCTCCCTCGGATTCGCGGGACGACGTCTACCTCCATGGCGCTCTGCGCCGCGAGGCGGCCGCCGCGATCCGCGCGAGCCGCGTTTATCTCGTCATGGCGCTTCGCCATTTGCGCGCGCCGCGTGCCCCAGGCCACGCGCGAGAGTTACAAGCATTCATGAACCGGCATCTCGCGAGCTAGTCGTTCTTCGCGCACCCCCAGAATAGCCGGACCATGAACGTCGAAGCTTTCGAGCGCCCAGCCCCGGCGGCTCTCGCGACGTTCGTGCGAAGCAATATCAGCCGGTTTCGACCGGAGTTGCAGGAGTTCGTCCGGATCCCAAGCGTCAGCGGTAATCCTGGTCACGCCCAGGATGTAAAGCGCTGCGCCGAGTGGCTGGCGAAGCAATTGGGTCAGGCCGGCCTTGAACGTGTCCGCGTGCTGCCTACCAAGCGGCATCCGATCGTGTACGCCGAGTGGCTGAGCGCTGTGCGAAAACCAACGGTATTGATATACGGCCACTATGACGTGCAGCCGGCGGAGCCGCTGAACGACTGGAAATTCCCAGCGTTCGGCGCGGAAATTCACGACGGTTTCTTGCACGGCCGCGGGGCCAGTGATGACAAGGGGCAGTTGTTCGCTCATGTGAAGGCGATTGAGTCCCTGCTCAAGAGCACGCGCCGCCTGCCGGTAAACGTGAAGTGTCTCTTCGAGGGTGAGGAGGAGATCGGCAGTCCGAATCTACTGCCGTTTTTGAAACGCAATCGGCGCGCGCTGCGGGCCGACGCCGCCCTGATGTCCGACACCCGGATGCTCGGGCCGGACCAGCCCGCGCTGACCTATTCACTCCGCGGCCAGCTCGCGCTCGAACTGGAATTGCACGGCCCGCACCACGACCTGCACTCCGGCAACTTTGGCGGCGCGGTCCATGATCCGCTTCAGGTCCTGTGCGAAATCGTTGCCCGGCTGCATGACCGCGATGGACGGATCGCCATCCCAGGCTTCTACGAGCGAGTGCGCCAGTGGAACAAAGCGGAGCGAGAATACCTCTCGCGCACCGGACCATCCGACCAAGCCATTCTGCGCGAGGCCGGGTCAACGGCGGCATGGGGTGAACACGGGTATTCCATTTACGAACGGCTGACTCTGCGTCCTTCGCTTGCCATCACCGGCCTTACCGGCGGGCACGCGGGAACTGGGCCGAAAGGCGTCATCCCGTGTCAGGCCCTGGCGAAGTTGAGTTTTCGCCTCGTCCCCGATCAAGACCCGGCGGAGATTGAACTCTTGGTCCGGCGCTTCGTCGTTCGCGTGACGCCGCCGACGGTGCGAGCCACCTTGAGAAGGCACATTCGATCGCGTCCGGCGTTGATCGATCGGAAGCACCTGGCGATGCGGGCGGCCGCGGCCGCCTATAGGCGCGTCTTCGGCAAGATACCGGTTTGGGTCCGCTCGGGTGGCAGTATTCCGGTGGTGAGCGAGTTCCAGCGTTTGCTGGGCATCCCGACGGTGCTGATGGGCTTCGCTTCGCCGGGCGACAGCCTGCACGGGCCGAACGAGAGATTCAGTTTGAAAAACTTTCAACGCGGGATTCTTACCAGCATCGCCTTTCTCGAAGAGTTAGGCCGGCTGCCTCGAATCTCGCCAGCGCACTCTGGCAACGGGATCAAACAGGAAGGAACGCATGATTATTGATTGCCATTGCCATGCCGGGCGGGGCGACTTGTTGACCGCGCCTTGGAACACCGATGCACCGTTAGAGTCCTATCTCCGCCGGGCGCACCGGGCTGGGATTGCGCGCACGGTTGTATTCCCTGCGTTCCATACCGACTACGCTACGGCCAATCGCGAACTGGCTCGCGTGGTGGCGCGATGGCATCCGCGGTTGATTGGCTTTGCAATGGTGAATGCGAAGACCGATGCCGGTCGAGTGCGAGAGATGGTGCGGGAGGCGGTGAATCGATTCGGATTATTTGGGTTGAAAGTTCATGGGCACGAAGCGATGCCCACGCGCGAAGTCTGCGAGGCGGCTCGTGCATTTCGCATCCCCATGCTCGTCGATGTCGGGGGCAAGGCGCATGTCATTGACATGTTTGCGCCGCAATACCCCGAGGTGAAGTTCATCATCCCGCACCTCGGCAGTTTCGCCGATGATTGGCGCGCGCACGAGCGGGTTGTCGAACAGATAGCGCGTTATCCCAATGTCTACGGCGATACGTCCGGCGTCCGCCGTTTTGATTATCTCGTCGAAGCGGTGCGGCGGGCCGGTCCGCACAAAATCTTGTTCGGCTCCGACGGCCCGTGGCTGCATCCGGGTCTCGAACTGCACAAAATTAAATTGCTTGGCCTGGGACCGCGCGCCGAAACGTTGATTACCGGCGAGAACGCGCACCGGCTGATTTTTGGACAAGAGAAAAGTGGCCCATTAGTGCGCTTCGCCACCAGCACTCCCGCCGCCGGCGCGCTCGCCTGAGAATTGTTGGCTGGACGATCGCGTTGACTCCGGCTTTTCGGAGAGCCGCTTGATGTGGTTCATTACCCGCAGATGAACGGCGCGAGTCATGTCGCGCGTCCAGAGATCGAAATACCAGCGGGGGCGAACGTGGAGGGTATACCAACTCGAGCCGATCAACGTGGTGGTGCCGTCGTGGTTGTCCTGGAGGACGAATTGCCCGCGATGCAACGTGATATGGCCGTAGGCTTCAGGATCGGTCGGTTGCTCAGCCACGTCGAAGGTGAGTTTTTCGTTAGGGACCAATTCGGCGACGCGTTCCTTGATCACGATGCCGTTGCTGAAGATGCACTGGCGATCGGCCCCCACGAAGTTGCCGCCGTTGGTGGTGGTAGTCGGATACGGAAGCCCCAACCGGAAAATCCAATAGTCGGGCGAATCCGGGATCTCGGGGAAGGCCAGGACATGCGGCCAAACTTTAGCCGGCGGCGCCTTAATGACGATCCGGTCGGTCACGACATCCTGCCGTTCCGAGTGATAAGCGGTTTCCGCGAGCGTGAGCACCGCGACGAGCGGGAAAATGGTGAGCGATAACTTCGAGTAATCAGGCCGGAACCAGACCCGTCCCACCAGGATTCCGCAAAGGATGAAGACGTAGAGGGCGGGCGAGACGATCACGAGGCAAACGACCCCTTCGCGCAGGATGATCGCGGCAGCGGCCAGACCGACCAACGAAGCCCAGAGGGCGTCGAGACAACTCCAGGCAATGGTCCGATTGAGGTGGCGCCAAAACCACGCGGCGATAAGGCCGACCAGGAATGGAATCAGAAAGAAGCTCGGCCACGCTACGAGCGCGGAAACGTCACTGCTCCGGTACGCTCCAACGAACCACACGACCGCAAAGAGAAGCACCCCGCCGGCCGCATTCGCGACGAGCAAACCGAGCAGCATCTGCCAGAGCGGGCGGCTGGGTGGCAAGGGAGGCGCAGCGTTCATGGCTTTGGAGTTCGACGATTGTTAATAGACGATCTGCAAGCGAAGAAGGAACTCATCGAATTGGTCATCGCCCAGGATCGGACGACTCTCCCGGAAATTCGACCAGGTATGGATGTAATTGGCCATCAACTTGATGTCGTCGCCGTGGATATAGTAATTCAGTCCTCCGGTTATCGAATCCAGGTTATCACTGATGACTTGACCTGGATTGAAGTGCTCATATTTCGTCGCGACCTGGAGCTTCTTGGGAATGATATAATAGCTCCCCTGGACGTAGTAACCCTCGGCGCGGAAGTCTTTGAAAGTGGGCGCGATCCCGTTCACGGTCCGACCTTCGTAACTCTCGCTCAAATATTCGCCGATCAGGTCGAATGGGCCCCAATGAAAGGCACCGTCGAAACCATAGCCTTCTCGTTCGGCCGCGGTCGGAGCGGTGAATGAGCTGAGGGAGCCATCGCTGTTCACGCGCAGGTTGCCCGCCGGGGAAAGGACGGTGCCGCTGGCATCGCGGCTATGGAGGGCGTTGGCGCCAAATTTCACCCAGGTCTCCTGCCCGGCCAACTTTCCTATCCACGGCTGGAATTCGAGCCGGCCGGCATACATGAATTCGTCGTTGTCGTTCACCGTGATATTGCGGCCGTCGCCGTTGAAGATCCCGGCATAATAAGTGAGAAGATCTTTCTGTTCGGGAAGGGCGTTCGCGAACGGCTTGCCCCAAATCTGGAGACCGATCTGCCGCTCGGGCGTCAAAGCGCTCGTGACCTGGCTGCGCTCAGCCGTGATTAGCTTCGGATCCGGCGAGAGTTGCTCGAAGCCAAACGGGGCTTTGTATTGGCCCAGCTTGATTTGGAATTCAGGGTAGCGGTGCCAGTTCGCCCAGAGGTCCAGGCCGCCGAAGGCGGTCCGGGTGGAATTCGAAGCGAGCGTGTGTCCGGCTGCGTCACGGACCGTCAGACCTACATCGCTCTGCTCGAATTCCCCTTCGAGCTTGAAATCGAACTGCTCGGAGAATTCGCCGGTGAGATTGATCCGCATCCGGCGCAGCCGGAAACGGTCGTCGATCGCGCCCGAGCCGAAGCGTCCTTCGAAAGCGGAAACATCGCCGCCTTCGAATTGGGTCTGGAGCAGCCCCCCGAGCACGAGCTTGATCTCCGAGGCGCCGGGAACCACATACACCGGCTTTTTCTCTTTCGCCGTCGTCTCGACGTAGGATTTGGAATCCTTCGACTCGGGAACAAACCGCGATTTTTTGGTCTCGCTGAGTGAGGCTGGCGCCGGCTTCTCTTTTTTGAGGCTTCTTACCTCCTGTTCGAGTTCGGCGTTTCGTTTTTGGAGGAGCTCGACCGCGCGCTCGAGTTTTTCGAGCCGTTCTGAATCGGTTTTCGCCTCGGCGGCGAAGCCAGGCAGCGAGAACGCAGCGAAACTAAGGGCGCACGCCAACCGCAGAAGGGCTGGTTTCATCAGCGGGCGCTGAACCCGCGGGGATAACAGAGTTGGTCGGAGGTTTCGGGACATGTCCACGGATATGAAAAGAGCGAGCCGAAAGACAAGCGAATTCACCGAACTGTCACAGAGCCGCCATCTGACCGTAACAATCGCTCTTTAGCTTCGGCCCGTTGACACAACCGCCAGAGGGCTCGCGCTCTCCGGCCTTAACCCAAACGCAGAAGCAAGGAGAACAAATGTCACTGAAGAATTTCGTGTTAATTACGCTGGCCACGGGCCTCGTCCTGGGCGGCTTCACGGCCCAGGCGCAGGACGCCGGAGCACTGCTCGACCTGCTCGTCAAGAAGCGGATCATCACCGACCAGGAAGCCGAAGAAGTGCGCGGCGAATTGACGCGCGAAGCGTCCGCCACTTCCGCGGGGAAATGGAAAATCTCGGCGCCGATCACCGAGATCGAGCTTTACGGCGACATGCGCGTCCGCTACGAAACGCGCCAGGGTGAAACCGGCCCGCCCAGCACGCTGGATCGGGAACACGACACCTTAAAACGCAGCCGCGAACGTTATCGCCTCCGCCTCGGCTTGCGCGGCACCCTGGTGGATGACTGGTTCTTTGGTCTTCGACTCGAGACGAGCACCAACCCCAGGTCCACCAACGTCACCTTCGACGACGACGCCGGTCCATTCGGCAAAGCCAGCGATGCGATCGGAGTTGGCCAGGCTTACCTCGGCTACAGCGGCTTTCGCGACATCAGGTTAACCGCCGGCAAGATGCCGAATCCCTTCGTGAACACCCTGATGGTGTGGGACGGCGACATCAACCCCGAAGGCCTCGCTGAGCAGTGGAAGCACACCTTCAATCTCTCCTGGGGAGGCGGCACCACGGCCGCCGCTGAAACCTACGCCAAGGACGGCAAAAGCGTGGCCGCCACGACGAGCGAGCCCCACACGATGACGATCGATCTCTTCGCCAACTTCGGGCAGTTTGTTTACGACGACGAGAATCCCGAGAATCCTCTCGGACCGCGGTCGGTCTCAGGCGGCAGGCTGGTTCCGAATAGCGACGCCTGGATGTTTGGCTGGCAGCTTGGCGCGAAGTTTAACTTCACCAAGACCACCTATTTTCAGCTCGCGCCCACCCTCTACAACTACTCCGGCACCGGCGACACGTTTAACAGCTTCTACTCAGGCGATCCCGACCGCCTCGCCGGGACGCCGCCCGTTCGAACAGCGCGCAATCAGACCGGCATCGATAGCCTCCTCATCTTCGACATGCCGACGGAGTTTGGCTGGACGATGCACGAAATTCCGTTCCGCATCTTTGGCGATTTCGCCGTCAACTTTGATGCGGACGACCGCGCCACCGCGGCGGGCCATCCGGATATGGGCGATGAACGCTACGCGTATCAGATCGGTCTCGGCATCGGCAAGATCAAGGCGAAGCACGACTGGGAATTCAAGGCCTGGTGGCAGCACACCGAGCAATTCGCGCTCGATCCCAACCTGGTTGATTCCGACTTCTTCGATAGCCGCGTAAACATGGAGGGCGTCGCTGTCCAGGCCGGATATGCCCTGAGCGACGCGATTGTCTTCAACCTCAGCTACGGCTACGGCGACCAGGCAAACAAGCTGCTCGGGACCGGAGGCGTGGGCGACATCGCGGTGAATCCGCTCCGGAAGTACCAAATATTCCAGGCTGATCTGAACGTGAAGTTCTAACCCCCGGAGGGACGGGGCCTCGCCCGTCCCAAGTTTCAAACCAAACAAAAATATGAAAACAACTTCTCTTCTCCTTGCTCTTGGCCTCGCTCTGGTCACCACCGAAGCGCGCGCCGAAAAACTGGTCATCAAAGGCTCCGATACGCTCGGCGCGAAACTCGTGCCGCAGCTTGCCGAGCAGTTCAAGGCGTCGCATCCCGGCACCACCTTCGACATCGCGGCCGAAGGGTCCACCACCGGCATCGCGGCGATCATCGACGGCACCGCTCAGATCGGCATGTCGAGCCGGCGCGCCAAATCGTCAGAAGTCGGCTCGGCTTCCGCCAAGGGGGTGCACATGAAGCCGACTATTGTCGCCTACGACGGCATCGCGGTGATCGTGAACTCCGCGAACCCGATCAAGAGCCTGACCAAGAAACAGGTCGAACAAATCTTCACCGGCGAAATCGCCGATTGGAGCGCGGCGGGCGGAGCGGGCGGGAAAATTTCCATCTACACCCGCAACACTTCCTCCGGCACCTACTCCGATTTTAAGGAGCTGGCGATGAAGAAGCGCGACTACGCGGGCGGCTCGCAGAAAATGGCCGGGAACGAGCAGATTGCCGCGGAAGTCGGAAAGAATGCGAACGGCATCGGCTACGTTGGCCTTGCCTACACCAAGGCCGGCGGGATCAAAGTCGTCTCGATCGACGGCGTCCTCCCTTCGGTGCAGACCGTGCACGCCAAGACCTATCCCTACGCGCGGCCGACCTTCTATTACACGAACGGCGAACCGAGCGGGCTGGCCAAACAGTTCGTCGATTTCACCATTAGCGGCGCCGGCCAAAAGATCGTCACCCAGGTCGGCTTCGTCCCCATTCCGTAGAACAGGCAACGCGTTAGGTTAAGTTAATAATAGCAACAGCGGCGAAAGCCCGTCGGCTTCTCCCCGGCGGGCTTTCTATTTCGACCCCGCGCTGATTGCTGGATTACTGGGGAGGCGAATTGCGGGATCCCCCGACCGGTTTGTAACGCTCCCGAGATCCGATTGCGCGACGCGGAGACGCCGAATCGGTGAGGCAAGACCTTTCTTTGAACTATTTACAACTCGCGAAGAGTAATGTGTCCACTGGTCCAACCCTTTGAACAGCGCGCTCCACGAGCACTGCAATGATCGCGCATCGTCAATTAGTCCGTCGTGGTTGACTGAAATGCTCCAAGACGATTTGAGTCTTGGTTTCGGACTCCTGATCATTTCCATGCTCGGAAACGCCGACCAGGCTGGCGATCCACTTTGAGGTGCGGGCTTCGTCGGCCAAAGGAACCTTGGCTGAGACCTCAAAAAACACCCGGGCTGGTTTGCTGGGACCACCCGGAAGTTTCCAGCGCTCCACCGTGAGACTGGGCCCCCCCGGCAGCTTGAGCTCTTTCCAAACCTTTATCTCCTTCACTGGTCCGAATGGCCTGAGTTCTCGCCACTTCACTTTTCCGAAGGCGTTCTCCAACGTTGCTTCCTGTTGCTTCGAGAAAACTTTCTTCACGTCCTTTCCCTCATTCGCCTTCTTGATTTCCCCCCTCTTTTGTCCTTTGTCGGTGACAGAGCAGGATAGGGTGCGCTTCTTTCCCAGCACCGCATCGAATTCGCAGTCGGCGTTGTTTCCCTGCGCTTTTCCGTCACGAATCTTGACGGTGGTATCGCTCCCTCCTGAGGCATCGTAGCGGGATCGGAGGATCACCCTCGGGCTGTGGCGGAACAACGATAACGATTCGGTGTCGAAGAAACAGACCGTCCGCGTCAGGGGAACCTTAGATCCGAGCGCAAGTTTCGTGGAAAACTCGGTGATTTTGTTTTCTGGGACGAGAGACTTGATTTCAACGATCGCCTGATCGGTTTGCTTCCCGGCGAAAACCAGAACCGGCCAGAGACAGAAGCAGACAACTCTTCGAACAACGAACGCGTTCATTTTGCTTCCGTGGAGAGGGGGAGAAATTGCCGCAGATGTATCCGCCGAAATTAACGTCCTTTTGCGCGCTTCTTGGGCGCTGCCTTCCTTGCCACTTTTTTCTGGATGACTCTCTTGGTTGGTCCCTTCCGGACGACCTTCTTCATCGTCCCTTTCTTCGGCGCAATTTTCCTGGCCGATGCACTTCGCCCGGGGTTTTTGGTGCTCACTTTTTTGATGGGCTTCTTCGTCTCGGGTGCGACCGCCCCTTTCTTGCGTAGGGGCACTTTACCCGAGGATGCCGTGTCGCCGGCGGCCGCAAGCCAGAAGCGCAGCTCGGGCGACTTTTCGTCCTTCCCAATGATGTAGCGCTCCTGCCACGTGTCATCGGGTTGCAAAGGTCTGCCGAAGATTTCCGGATGGTGCTGGAGCAAGAACCGAAAGGCGTAATGGTCGTACAGATCGAGCACGTGGCACGCATAGGCTTCCGCCAGCCCGCGATGACCGCGAATGATCAGCATGTTCTCGTCATTATTGTGCGAAGCGCGGAAGCCGAGATTGTGCGATCCGGTCACCACGGTGCAATTGTCGCTGAAAGGATCGATGACCACGATTTTGTTGTGAATGATCGCGAAACCGAATTTTGCGAGCTCGGCCTCCCAGGCGCCAAATTTGTCGTCCTTGTTAATAGCCCCGGCGGGAACAGCGCGGAAGTCAGGCGCCGCGGATGGCAGTTTGGCCCCCTTCTTCTTCGGTTTGCCGGGTTCGCCCACGACGGCAATGCCCGATGGCGAGCCGCCATCGGCCTGATCGCTGGCGCCCCCCTGATGCAGCGCGGCGGAGAAATTGGTGGCCCGCTGGGCGCTGGTCAACGCGCCCCGGACGAAGAGATCAGGATTTTTGGCCAGCGCCTTGCCGGCGGCGTCGAGGATCGAGTTGTTGCCGGGATCGAAGGCGAGGAAAAGCACCGCCTGTTTGGCGCCCTCGATCAGGTCGAATACCCGTTGCATATCGTTCGGCACTTCCTTAGGCGGGCTCGTGAGGGGCTTGTTGGTACTTGGTGAGAACATCACCTCGACCGTGACGCCGTCGGCTAATTTGATCGGTTTGCTGATCGAACTGTCGTTGTTCTTGTGATTCGAGCCGCGCAGCGTTGGTGATTGCAGTTTCTTCTGATCGCCCCCGGCGGCGACGACATCGGTCTTAAGAGCGTCCCAAAAGTCGCGGTAACGGCGGGCGACCTCCGCGGATTCGATCACCAGGGCATTGTTGGTCTGCGTGCAAAGACCTGTGCTGGTCCAGTTGGTCGAGCCTGAGAGCACGGCCACGGGGTTGTCGCGCTCGGTCAAGACCAGGAACTTGTTGTGCGGGATGCTGCCCGTGCCGAGGATTCGGTCGATAACTGTCACTCCCGCCGCTTTAAGGGCGGCACGGTTATCGGAATCCGCATCTTCATTGGCGGGCGTTGTCTCCGTTGCGGCCACCTTGTTCGTTTCCTAGGATAACGTTTCGGCTTTTCGGATTCCCGCTGTCAGCGGCCTGGAGGCGTACCTCGAGGCCTTTGGGGTCATTGAGCTCGTAGAGTGCGCCATGGATGGTGCCACCATCTTTATCGGCTCGATCGAGCAGCGAGGTGACCCCTTCAAAAAGCTGTCCCATCAGTCTGATGCGGATGGAATCGGCCGGGTCCAGAATGTGCGGGGTCAACGCCTGAATACTGGGCTTGTCGTTCAGGGCGTGGCTCAGCGCCTGCGTGGCCACAATGCCGCGATTGAAATATACGCTGAACGGCGGTCGTTTCTCTGTGAGTGTTACATTGTTGCTGACCAGCGGCTCGATACCGGCCAACGGCGTAAGCTTGCCGCCCGGTGTGCCGCCCATGGGAACGATGCGGTACCGATAGGTTGCGCCGCGGCGCGCGAAGAGATCTTTCCACCAGAATTTTTGTATCGGGGCCTCTTCGGTAGTGAGCTTGAGGTTTTTGTCCTGATTCGCGAAGCGCGCCAGTGCGGGTAGGACCGTATCCTTGTCCCCGTCGATCTGATGGAGGGCAAAGCCAAGACAGCCGTCAAGATGGCGATCGAATGTCCAAGCTACAACCGCAATGTCGTTATTGGAAAATGCTACGGCAGGCATAACTCAGTCCTTTCCATGGCGCATAGGGGCGCTTTTTGGAGCTGGGGTTCTTCTAAAGACCCATTCTACCGGAATCAATCCGTCGCTTGCACGCTCAAAAAAGCGATTCTCAACGGCGGATTACGCGGATGGCTCGCACAAGATGGCCGATAACGAGCAACTGTAGGGATAGGTCTTGGCGTGCACGGTTTGGACGGAGGACAGCATGCCCGTCAATCGAGACGACCTTGATGCCGCCGCCTTCGTGAAAGCGAGGACGCGCGCCCGACCTTCTATTACACGAACGGCGAACCGAGCGGGCTGGCCAAACAGTTCGTCGATTTCACCATTAGCGGCGCCGGCCAAAAGATTGTGGCCCAGGTCGGCTTCGTTCCCATTCCGTAGAACGGCAACGCGGTTAGGTTAACAAGAAGAACAGCGGCGAAAGCCTGCCGGCTTCTCCCCGGCAGGCTTTCTGTTTGCGCAATCAAGTCGCGTCAATTGATGATGTGTGGACACAGCCTTTTGGGTTGCGCTCGCGATTTTCGGCTTGGGATTGCGAGTAATCCGGTGCTACGGTTGGGCCGTGAAGCGGATTGCGCTGACGGTTTGCCTGCTCGGGGCGATTTTCATGGCCGCAATTCGGTTGCCCGCGTCGGTTTGTCCAATTTCAAGCGCGCCGATTGGCGAAGCTTGCCAGATGGGCTGTTGCGCGAGCAAGTGTTGCTGTGCGCACTCGGTAGCGAGCCAGCAAACGCCGCCGGTTGCGAAACAGACTGATCACAATCAAGAGCTGACCAGCATTGCCGCAACCAGCGGGTGTTCTTTTCTGGCACCGCCTGTCGCGGAGCCTGCCGTCTGGCGCATCATGCGAGTCAGCCCTGCCGTTTCGATACCGCGTCCAGCGCTTCTCTGCACGTTTCTCATCTGATCCAACGGCGCTGATGCCGGAGGTGTGCCCATCGTCCGAGGCCGGACTGGCCCGGGCATGCCTGTTTCTTCAACCCAACTTTTGGATCAATGAAAACAGTCACTTTACTAACAATATTACTTACCACTTTTATTTCGCGCGGCGCTGAGGCGAAACCGCTCTCCTACGTCGGCGGCACGATGGCGATGCAGGAGAACGATGAGACCGGGCATACATTATCGGTCGACTACACGTTCGATCCTCATTTCGCACTGGGGCTTTACTCCAAAGACGAAATCAATCAGGACGAATTCTGGATGGTTGGGCCGCAGCTCAACACGCTGCTGAAGCGCTGGAACCTGCCAGACGGACAGGGAAACCTCTTTTTGATGACAGGCGGCGGCGAAGCCCGCCAGGGAAATAGAGATGAGCCGGCTGCGTGGCTGACATTTCTCGGGGATTACGAAACGCGACGGGCATTTTTTTCCTATGAGTCGCGCTTCGTCTACGCCCGGGGCATCGAGAAATCCGTTTGGCAACGGGCCTACGCCGGGTTTGCACCCTACCTTGCCGATTACGAGCAGCTCAACACCTGGCTGCTCCTCCGCGTCGATCATCATCCGGCCAAGCACGACCACTTTGTCGTCACACCGGTCATTCGCTTTTTTTACAAGACCATCTGGCTTGAAGCCGGATACAGCAGCAACAACCACGTCATGGTCAACTGGACCATGCAATTTTGAAGGAGGAAAACATTATGCGAAAAACAACATTAGCTTTCACTGCCCTGATAACGCTGAGTGTTTCGGCGTGGGCCGAGACGATTACGACGCACGTCAATGGAATGGTGTGCGCGTTCTGCGCCACCGGCATCGAAAAGACGTTTCGAAAACAGCCGGAGGTAGCCACCGTGAAAGTCGACCTGCCGAAGAAACAGGTCGTGATTACCACGAAGCCCGGCCAGACCCTCAGCGACGCGAAGATCAAGGAAGTCGTGACCTATTCCGGATACACCATGGCGAAAATTCAGCGGACGAAGTAATTCATGCTCATAACCACATCTGACCCTATGAAAAAACTGCTATTCATCACTCTCTGCGTAGTCCTGCCGAAGAGGACGAGCTGGCGGCGACGGCGTGACGAGCGGTGAGATTTTTCCTGGCTCGTTGATCCAAGCCTCGGCTCACGTCCAGTCCGAGTGCGTCACGTATTTGTGACTTGATAGACGGCTGGGCTCTGGCTCAGAATGCTCACGCGCCAAGCGCGTTAGGTATGCCGACCGAGGATCGGAATTTCGTCTTTACTCGCTGTAGCGTGAAGTCAGGAACCACGAAACAAATGGAGGTCCAGTCATGAACATGAAGCTCGAAGCCGTTGTCATCCCCGTGTCCGATGTCGATCGCGCCAAAGCGTTTTACGAAAAACTCGGTTGGCGGTTGGATATTGATTACGTCCGTGACAAAGACCACCGGGCGGTGCAGTTCACGCCTCCCGGCTCCGAAGCATCGATACACATTGGCAACGGACTCACGACGGCGGCGCCGGGTTCGCTTCCGAATATCTATCTGATCGTGTCCGACATTGAAAAGGCGCGCGCAGAGTTAGTCAGCCGTGGCGCGGAGGTTTCGGAGGTATTTCATTTTGACGGCCTGCTCGGCCCGCAGCTCGCCGGCCCGGATCCGAACCGTGGGACCTACGCCTCGTTCGCGTCGTTTAAGGACCCGGACGGCAACAGTTGGCTGCTGCAAGAGATAACGGCGCGGCTGCCCGGTCGGGAATGGAAGCCGGCCAAGGGAGAAGCGGAGGATGTGGCTGCCCTTGCCACGCTTCTCCACGAAACGGAGCAACACCACGGCCAATACGAGAAGACGCACGGCAAACATAATTGGTGGGATTGGTACGCGCCCTATCTCAACGCGCGCCAGAACGGAAGCAGTCCGGAAGAGGCAGTCGTCGTTGCCGAGCGATACATGAAGGAAAGCGCGTAACTCCGTTCGAGCATGCAAGGCAACCCTTCGATCGACGCCGCCGAGTTCACCGGAAAACGAATTCTCGTTACCGGCGGCACGAAAGGGATCGGCGAGGCGGTTGTGAATCGCCTGCGCCAGGGCGGAGCGAAAGTCCTTGCCACAGCCAGAACCGTCCCGGTCGGCGGCAATCCAGAACAGTTCATCCAAGCCGATGTTGCCACGCGCGAGGGGGCGGATCACGTTATCAAGATCGCGCTCGAGCGGCTCGGCGGAATCGACATTCTCATCAACAGCGTAGGTGGTTCTTCCGCGCCCGGTGGCGGCGCCCTCGCCTTGACCGATGAAATCTGGCAGCGGGAATTCGAGTTGAATTTGTTTTCAGCGGTGCGCCTGGATCGCGGTTTTCTTCCCGCGATGTTGAAGCAAGGTTTCGGCGTCATCGTCCACGTGTCATCCATTCAGCGGACGCTGCCGCTGCCTGAAGCGACCCTGGCATACGCGGCAGCCAAAGCCGCTCTCACGAATTACAGCAAAGGACTCTCAAAGGAAGTGAGTCCCCGCGGCATCCGTGTGAACAGCGTTGCTCCTGGATTCACGGAAACTGAGGCGGCGACGAAACTGATCGAGCGACTCGCTACGCAAGCCGGCACGGATGCGGCCGCTGCCAGACAGAATCTAATAAATTCGCTGGGAGGCATTCCGCTCGGTCGGCCGAATCGTCCTGACGAAGTCGCCGAACTGATTGCGTTCCTTTCGTCGGATCGTGCCTCGTCGATTACTGGAAGCGAGTACGTTATCGACGGCGGAAACATTCCTACGGTCTGAATAGATTGCAGCAGATAACGAAAGGAAGAATCCATCACATGCGTTCATTTGTTTTTTGCATAGCCGCTGCCGTTTCACTCGGCGCAATTCAAGCGGCGGAGCCCATCACTGCCCGCGACGCGACAATCGATAACGTGCGCTTGCATTATCTGACCGCGGGCAAAGCGCCTGAGACGATAATCTTGTTGCACGGGTTCGCGGAGACTTCACGAATGTGGCGGCCTCTCATTCCGTTGCTGGCGGAGAAGTTCACCGTAATCGCCCCGGATCTGCCGGGAATCGGCGACTCATCGATTCCGGACAAGAGCGATATGGTCGATGCGGCGAAAAAGATTCATGCGCTGGTCCGCTCGCTGAAGATCGAGAAGGCGCGCGTCGTCGGTCATGACATTGGATTGATGGTCGCGTATGCCTACGCGGCGCAGTTCCCGACCGAAACCGAGAAGCTCGCAGTAATGGACGCGTTTCTGCCGGGAGTGCCTGGTTGGGAGCCGATCTACAACGCGCCGAACATCTGGCATTTTCGATTCAATGGCGAGTATCCCGAGAAGTTAGTGCAGGGACGGGAGCGAATTTACTTCGAATATTTCTGGAACGTTCTCGCGACCGACAAGGCGCGGTCGATCCCGGAAGCGGAGCGAGAGGTTTACACCGAAGCGTATTCGAAGCCGGGTCGAATGCGGGCGGCGTGGGCCTATTTCGCGTCGTGGCCCCAGCTCGCGAAAAATTTTGCTCAGCTATCGCAAACCAGACTGACGATGCCGGTGCTATCGATCGGAGGAGAAAAGTCATTAGGTAACGAGCTCGCCGCGCAAATGAAACTGGTTGCTGACAATGTCACGGTCGTCGTCCTGCCGAACACCGGGCATTGGATTCTCGAGGAACGGCCGAAAGAAACGATGGACGCGCTGATCAACTTTCTCTGAGGGGGTTGTCATGAAACTAAACCGAAAGGTGATTGGCCTAACTAACCGAAAGGAACAACAAAATGAAAATCGTAGTCATCGGAGGCAGCGGACTCATTGGAGCAAAGGCGGTAAACATTCTTCGCCAACGCGGCCACGAAGTCGTGGCGGCGTCGCCTTCCACGGGTGTGAACGCACTGACTGGTGAAGGACTGGCGGCAGCGCTGGCAGGCGCTCAAGTCGTCGTCGATGTGGCAAACTCACCTTCGTTCGAAGACAAACCTGCCATGGAATTTTTCGACACGTCGGGTCGCAATCTTCTCGCCGCGGAAAAAACTGCCGGCGTGAAGCATCACCTGGCATTGTCGGTAGTCGGCACCGATCGCCTGACTGGAAGCGGCGCCGGTTCCTTGAGTGGTTATTTCCGCGCGAAACAGGCGCAGGAAAATCTGATCAAGGCGTCCGGGATTCCGTTTACGATCGTCCACGCCACCCAGTTCTTCGAGTTCGTGAAAGGCATTGCCCAGTCGGGAACGGACGGTTCAACCATTCGGTTATCCTCTGTCCTAATGCAGCCGA
Organism: Chthoniobacterales bacterium; assembly: GCA_035274845.1. Classification (NCBI taxonomy): domain Bacteria; kingdom Pseudomonadati; phylum Verrucomicrobiota; class Spartobacteria; order Chthoniobacterales; species Chthoniobacterales bacterium. The sequence continues at coordinate 58,273 of DATENU010000002.1, read as the reverse complement.
TGGCTGCGGATGATGTCGCTGGCGCGGTAGCGGAGGTAGCTCTCGGACAGCCGGCAAATGGCCTGATCGAAGTGGCCGGGCCTCATCAGATCCGGCAAGACGAACTTGTCAGGCAATATCTCAGTGCGACGGGCGACCCGCGGAAGGTAGTCACCGACGACAAACCGCTCTATTTCGGGATAGAAGTGAACGATCAAAGCCTCGTCCCCGGCGCCAACCCTCGCCTCGGCAAGATGCATTTCAAAGATTGGTTAACCCGCTCCGCATAAGAGTAACATGAGCACGAAAATGAAAGTGGCCCAGATCAGTAAAGCGGGCGGCAATTTTGAGTTGGTCGAGCGCGACATTCCGGAGCCTGGGCCGTCACAGGTCCGGGTGAAAATCGACGCGTGTGGAATTTGCCACAGCGATGCCCTGGTCAAGGAAGGTCTCTGGCCCGGGATTAAATATCCGCGCGTGCCGGGTCACGAAGTCGCGGGGCGCATCGACGAGGTCGGCGGTAGCGTCACGCAATGGAGCAAGGGTCAGCGAGTCGGAGTTGGCTGGCACGGCGGACATTGTTTCATTTGCGACCAATGCCGGCGCGGCGATTTCGCGATGTGCGTCAAACGCAAGGTTACCGGGATCGATTTCGACGGCGGATACGCGGAATACATGATCGTCGGCGCCGAAGCGATCGCGGCCGTGCCAGACGATCTGCCCGCGGAAGAAGTTGGTCCGTTTATGTGCGCGGGAGTTACGGTTTACAACGCGCTCCGGAATTCGGGCGCGCGTGGAGGAGACCTTGTCGCGGTGCACGGCATCGGCGGACTCGGGCATCTCGGCGTCCAATATGCGCGGCAGATGGGATTCAGGACGGTCGCGATCGGTCGCGGGAAAGATAAGGAAGAGTTAGCAAAAAAACTGGGCGCGCATCATTACATCGATACCGATGCTGGCGATGGCGCAGCCCAGCTCCAAAAGCTCGGCGGCGCGCGAGTGATCCTCGGGACGGCGCCGAGCGGGAAAGCGATTTCCGCGCTGGTGGACGGACTCGCGCCCAGCGGCAAACTGGTCGTTCCCGCCGCGCCACCGGATCCGTTAACGGTAGGCATGTTCTCGATGATCGCCGGACGACGATCCATCGATGGCTCCTATTCTGGCACAGCGCGAGATTCACAGGACACCTTGGAATTCAGCGCGCTGACCGGCGTTCATCCCATGATCGAGAAGTATCCGCTCAGCCGCGTCGCGGATGCTTACGAGCAGATGCACAGCGGCAAAGTTCGGTTCCGCGTCGTCCTGACGATGGAAAGCCAGGCCGCGCGATCTCTTAAACGGTCCGCGCAGGTCCGCCCTGGGCCCGTCGCTTGACGCCGGTGCTAGGTTTACCTGCCGCTGGAATTCATGAACCCATTATTGCTTTCGAACAATTGTCCCCAGCACGACCTCGATCCATCTCCGATCGACAACACTTCGGAGCTGCTACGCGATGAAGAACTGCTCGATTCGTATTCAAGAACCATCAGTGCGGTCGTAAACCGCGTCGCGCCAAGCGTTGTCAACATTCGGATTACGACAGGAAAAGGCCACGGCGGCGGCGGTTCGGGCTTTGTCATCGCGCGGGATGGATTCATCCTGACCAACAATCACGTCGTCGAAAACGCAACTGAGTTGGAAGTCACGCTGCGAGACGGCCGACGTTATGGAGCGGAATTGATCGGGCGAGATCCGGAAACCGATCTTGCTGTCATCCGGATCGACGCGCCGGAGCTGCAACACGCACGGTTTGCGAACTCGGCCGCCATTCGCATCGGCCAAATCGCGGTGGCAGTTGGCTCGCCCTACGGCTTTCATCAAACGGTCACCGCGGGAATCGTGAGCGCGCTCGGGCGGTCGATGCGCTCGGAGTCCGGGCGGTTGATGGACGACATCATCCAAACCGATGCGGCGCTCAATCCCGGAAACTCCGGCGGTCCGTTATTGAACAGCGCGGGCGAAGTCATCGGAGTCAATACCGCGGTGATTCTTCCGGCGCAGGGAATTTGTTTCGCGATCGCGAGCAACACCGCTCATTTTGTCGCCGGGTGGTTGATCCGTGATGGGCGTATCCGGCGAAGCTCGATTGGTTTCGCCGGACAGAATGTGCCGCTGCATCCCCGCTTGGTGCGATTCCACAATTTGCCGGTGAAGACGGGCGTGCAGGTCACCGAGATCAATCGCAATAGTCCGGCCGCCGTCGCCGGGCTCCGCGAGGGCGACATCGTCGTCGGTTTCAAAGGTCAGGCCATTGCGACTATCGACGATCTGCACAAACAGCTCGTTGCGTCTGAAATCGGCATCACCTCACCGATGATGGTCATTCGTGGCAAAGAGAAGTTCTTCCTGATCGTCACGCCACGCGAACTGACGAGCTGAGCCGCGAGCTGCCGCAACGGCGTACCCTCGCGCGAGCGCAGCGAAGAAGAGAAGCGCGATCCCCAATTGCGGTGGACGGCATGGACTGCAAGTTCCATGCTCTCCCTGTGCTCCAGCCTTGCCCTGAAGCAACGATAAGCACGGGCCCGACGATTTCGCCCTGCGGAAAAAAAGCCGAGCGCTGGGTCCTGGCCGCGACCATCCTCGGGTCGAGCATGGCGTTCATCGACGGCACCGTCGTAAACGTCGCTTTGCCTGCGCTCCAGAACGAGTTGCACGTCGGGGTCGCCGATGTGCAATGGGTTGTCGAGGCGTACCTGCTCCTGCTCTCGGCGCTGCTCCTCATTGGCGGTGCGTTAGGTGATCATTACGGGCGCCGGCGCATTTTCCTGATCGGTATCGCCATTTTCGCACTCGCCTCCGCCTGGTGCGGGCTCGCCCTCGGTATCTGGCAGCTGATTGCGGCTCGCGCACTCCAAGGTTTGGGCGCTGCGTTACTCGTCCCTGGGAGTCTGGCGATTATCTCCAGCTCGTTTCGGGAACAGGATCGCGGACGCGCCATCGGCACATGGTCGGGCTTTAGCGCGATTACGGCGGCGATTGGACCGGCCCTGGGCGGTTGGATCATTGAGCATCTTTCCTGGCGCGCTGTCTTTTTCATCAACGTGCCGCTCGCGCTCGTGGTCATCGCGATTTCTCTGCGTCATGTTCCGGAGACATCCAACCCGGCGAAAACGCCGCTGGACTTGTTAGGCGCGGTCCTGGTCGCAGCTGGTTTGGGCGCGCTGGTTTATGGACTGATCGAATCGGCCCGGCCGGGTGTCGCCCAATCAACGGCGATGATCGCTCTCGTTCTCGCGGCGCTGTTGCTGACAGCTTTTGTCGTCTGGGAAGCGCGCAACCAGGCGCCGATGGTGCCGCTGGAACTTTTCCGCTCGCCTGCTTTCACCGGGGCGAATCTGGTAACGCTCTTCCTGTACGGAGCGCTGGGCGCGACCTTTTTCTTTCTCCCGCTCAATCTCATCCAGGTCCAACATTACACGCCGACCGCCGCCGGCGCGGCCCTGCTTCCGCTTATCCTTATCATATCGTTGCTTTCGCGCTGGGCCGGTGGACTGGTGGCGCGGTTTGGTCCGAGATTGCCCCTCGTCATCGGGCCTTTGATCGCCGCAGCGGGTTTTGCTCTCTTTGCGCGACCATCAATCGGCGGCAGCTACTGGTCGGCGTTCTTTCCCGCGGTGGCAGTGCTCGGGATTGGAATGGCCATCAGCGTGGCGCCACTTACGACCACTGTGATGAACGCAGTCCCGCAGGATCGCGCGGGAGTTGCATCGGGGATCAACAATGCCGTCGCGCGGGCCGCCGGTCTGCTTGCGATCGCGATCTTCGGTGCCGTCATGCTCCATACCTTTCAACAGCATCTCGCCCCGCGAGTGGCCTCTCTTCATCTGCCGCCAACCGCCGGGCAGGCGATCGAGGATCAACAAGCAAAGCTTGCCGGCGCCGAAATTCCCTCCGATCTCATTGCTGAAACGCGCGATCAACTCCGCGCCGCGATCGACCAATCATTCGTCGCCGGCTTCCGCGTAATTGCCGTCATGGGCGCGGGCTTGGCGCTGGCGAGCGCGATCACCGCCTTGTTCATGATTGCTCCGCGAGTTCAGGAGAATCGCGAGGATTAGAAGCTGCGACTCCCTCGCGTCACGAAACAAGTAACCGGCCGCGCAGCATGCCTGTTGGTTATGCTGAGACAAGAAACGTAGTCTTTCCCAAGACCCACGTCGTGGCCGCATTGTCGGGCCATGAGCACGATATCAATCCTGTGGGCCCTGGTTCTCGCGCTGTTCACGATTACTGGCGAAAACGCGAATGGCCGTGGCGATCAGAGCCGCAAACTTGTCGGAGGTCGCTAATGAACACCACCAAAAAGAATCAAAGGAAATCACCAAGGTTACGATGGCTTTACGGGTGCCGGCGACACGACCCGATGCTGGTGTTGAGCATGGCGCTCTTTAATTCGGGCAGCAGTTGGGACCGCATCTTCAGTCCGATTCCGCAGCGCGAGAACGTGTGGGGTTACCGATGAATACGACCGGATCGACGAATTCGGCCACTCAAGGCGCGACCTATGTCGGGCTTCAGCGTGAGATGCACGATGCGCTCCGCACGCAGCACCCGGAATGGATTGAAGCAAATGGCGATTGTCCAACCTGTGACTCCTACGAATCGCGTCTCGCCCAATTGCTTGGTTTTTCCCTGGCGTTCGAACAAGGCCATGCGCATTAACCGAATGAAGACCGAAAGAGCTGGCAGGCTCGCGATTGCCGCAGCGTTTCTGGTGTTTGCCGGTTGCGCTTCGACGCGGGTTGCTTCACCGGACCATCTTCGCCACGATATCGCGGCGGCCGAATCCTCTTATCGGCAGTTGGCGCCAGATCACACCCGGGCATACAACGCGACGCTCGGTTCTATCGCGCGAGATCTCAATCTTGCCACTCCGGCAGAATTACACAGCGAGCTGCGCGACACTGGAATAACGATCGACGAGCCGGCCATGAAACTGCCGCTGGTTCGCTATCACGCTGTTCCGACAACGCCGCCGCGAAACGAGCTTTCGGCGCTTGGCGCGCCGGTCGTCCTCGAATACGACACCGGTCGCGCCCCGATTTATCCGCGCGCTGGGATGTTTCTCCCCGCGACAGCAGTCTACCGGCGAGTGCACAACCGAGCGCATCTATCCTTCCTTCCAGCCGCGAACGAAATCGCGCTGGGTCGATCGATCTATCCGCTTGCCACCGACAAAGCCGCCGCAACTTCAATGCTCGTCCGTCGCGCCCGGACCGTCGCGCAAAGCGGACTGACGAACCTGCTCCATCCGGACGTTCGCGCGAAAGCGGAGATTGTTCTGACCCAGCCCTACGATCCGGACAAGATCCCCATTTTGCTGGTGCACGGATTGCAGTCGACGCCTGTCACCTTCTTGAAACTCGTGACGGCCCTCGAAAGCGACCCAGAAATCGCCCGGCGTTTTCAATTCTGGCACTTTTATTATAGTACCGGCACGCCGGTTCTGCTGAACGCCCTCAGGCTCCGCCAGCAACTCGAGCGGACGGTCCGCCTGGTCGATCCCAACGACGACGATTTTGCGACGCACCGCATTGTCGTGGTTGGCCACAGCATGGGCGGGTTGCTCACGCATACGCTCGTCAGTTCGAGCGGCGATCGGCTCTGGACGAGTCTCTTCGTCGTTCCGCCAGAATAATTGCGCGGCAATCCCGAGACGATCCAGCTGTTGCGGCGCGGCTTGTTCTTCCAGCGTAATCCCCGCGTGGTTCGCGCGATCTTCATATCCACTCCGCATCGGGGCAGCTCGATGGCCGACTCCTGGATCGGGGGCTTCGCGCAGTCGCTCATTCGATTGCCCAACGAATTGCAAAATGGGTTCGCGGAGGTTGACCAGGCGAACACGGGGGTCACAACGACGGAAGGAGCCGCCTTTTTCAAACAACTGAACTTCACCTCAGTGCACACCCTTTCGCCCCGCAATCCAACGTTGCTCGCGGCCGCGCGTTTGCCGATCGCGGTGCCATTTCACAACATCATCGGGCAAAAGCACGACGGCGGGGCAAGTGACGGCGTCGTTGCCTACTCGAGCGCGCATCTCGGCGGCGCATCGTCAGAGCTGATCGTCCGAAGCGGACACAACGCTTTTAACAATCCCGAGGCGCAGAGGGAAGTGATCCGGATTCTTCGCGAGGAATTGGGGCGAGGCCCTGCCCGCAAACCGCGCAATTCAACCATGCTCGCTGACTATGCTGAGTAAAGAAACATGGTCTTTCCCAACCAGCACGCGCCACGCGAATGCTTTTAACATGAAGAAAACACGGATCGTGATCGCGGGTGGCGGGTTTGCCGGGCTCTACGCCGCAAAATATTTGGACAGACATCTGGCGCGCCGGGCGGACGTGGAAGTGACGCTGATCGCGCGGGAGAATTATATTCTCTTCACGCCGATGTTGCATGAGGTGGCGGCTGGCGACCTGGCGCCCGGGGACATCGTCAATCCACTGCGGCGAATTCTGCGCCACGTTAATGTGATCGGAGCTGATGTCTCAGATATCGATCCTGGCGCGCGCAAAGTTCGTTGCGTCCACGGCTTGGATCAGCGCGAGCTCGAGTTCGACTTCGATCATTTGCTTCTCGCTCTCGGCTCCGAGACAAATTTTTTCGAAAACGCCGGCATCCGGGATTGGTCGGTGACGATGAAGAGCCTCAGCGATGCGGCCCTGCTGAGAAACCGAATGGTGGCGTTTTTGGAGGAAGGAAGCCTGGAGAAGGATACGGCCGCGCGCCGCCAATGGCTCACCTTTGTCATCGCCGGCGGCGGATTTGCCGGCGCGGAAACAGCGGGCGCGGTCAACGATTTCGTTCGCCAGGCGGCGAAGTTTTACCCGCAAGTGGGCGAAGAGGAAATTCGCGTGGTGGTGATTCATCCCGGTGATTATTTGCTCCCGGAGCTGGGCGAAGAGCTCGGCCGATATGCCGAACACAAACTGCGCGAGCGCAACGTGGACGTGATCAAAGGCGCGCGCGTGGCCAGCTACGATGGTTGGGACGTTACCCTGAACAACGGCATGTCGATTCCCGCCGCGACCCTTGTTTGGACGGCGGGGGTAAAACCCAGTCCGGTGGTCGCCGCTTTGGCGTGTCCGAAAGAGAGAGGACGGATTATTGCAGATCAATATCTTCAGGTTCCCGGATTCCCCGGACTTTGGACAGCGGGCGATTGCGCGGCGGTTCCCGATGGTTACGAAACTGGAAGGTGGTTCCCGCCCACTGCGCAGCACGGAATGCGCGAGGCACTGACGGCGGCGAAGAACATCGAGCGCACGATTCTCGATCAAGAACTAAAGCCGTTCCGTTACCGGACGATGGGAATGCTCGCGAGCATCGGCCATCATACCGGGGTAGCGAGTTTCTTCGGATTCAAGTTCTCCGGGTTCATTGCCTGGTGGATGTGGCGCTCGGTTTATCTGGCGAAGCTTCCGCGGTTGGTGAAGAAACTGCGGGTGATGACGGCGTGGACACTCGATCTTGTTTTCGGACGCGAAATCGAACAGATGATCACGCTGCGCGATGTTGAGGAGCTTAGTGAGCGGTGGACACGGCTCCGCGGACGACGCGCAGCCTAGTCATGGACACTACAATCGTTACCGCGCTGGCGGGTATTTTCGGATCGCTGACCGGCGGCTCGGCGAGCGTGGCGACGGCGTGGGTCGCGCAAAAGGCTCGCAATCGGCGCGCCGCGCTGCGCGCCGAACTAAACAGGCGCGAAACGCTTTACGGCGAATTCATCAACGAATGCTCGAAACGGGTGATGGACTCACTCGAGCGAAACCTCGACAGGCCGGAGACCCTGTTGTCGATCTATGCGTTGCTGAACCGTATTCGGCTGTGCGCCTCGGAGGCTGTCCTCGCCGACGCGGTAGAGCTGGTGAAATTCATCATGGAACAATATTTCGAGCCGAATGTGTCGGTCGAAGAATTTCACGAACGTGTTCATAATGGAGGAATTGATCCGCTCAAGGCCTTTAGCGAAGCCTGCCGGCGCGAACTAATGTCACTCCACGCCCACGTCTAGGACCGGCGCGGCCTAACGCATAGAAGCAAAGGCGTCCTTCGCACACTGGCAGAACATCTCCGTGGCCGGGGTGAGTTTTCCTTTTCGCGTAATCATCCCGACGACGACGCGTTTCGGTTCAGGCGTGAGGCGCACGCATTTGATCCGGTCGTTGAACGCATAATTGAACGCGTCCGATGTGAGTGCAATTCCCGCGCCGGCGCTGACAGCGGAAAAAACACCAGACCAACCATCCTGCTCCTCCACGAGGCGCGGCTTCTCGTTCACAGGCGCAAAGATCGCACTCAAATATTCCAGGTAACGCGGATAGTCCTCGCGCGTCAGCCCGACGAACGGTTCGCGCGCGGCGTCGGCTAACGGAACGGATCGGCGCGAGGCGAATGGATGATCGCATGAAACGGCGAGGCAAACGCGCCCAGTGAACAATGGTTCGAACCGCAGCTCCTCCAGCGCATTTCCTTTGAGCGGTGGAAGAATGATCGCGAGCTGCAGGCGACCATCGCGCACTCCCGAGATGTTCTTCTCCACCGCCCAATCATGCACCTTCACTTTCACCTTAGGCATCGCTTTTTGATACGCGCGAAGAAGCCCGGGCAGGATCCGGCCGGTGGCGAGCGGCCAATCGCCAATGTGCAGCTCGGTGTCACCCTTGCCAGCGATGGCGCGCACTTTCCCCACGGCGTCGCTGGTCTGTTTTAGAATCGCGCGCGCCTCATCGAGAAACGCGCGACCTGCGTCGGTCAGGCGAACCGACTTCGCTGTGCGTTCGAGCAACTGCACGCCCATTTCATCTTCGAGATCGCGAATCTGGCGGCTGAGCGACGGCTGCGAAACGTGCAACCGCTGCATCGCGGCCCGCGAGACGTTTTCCATCTCGGCCACCGCGACGAAGTAACGTAAATGCCGCAGTTCCACGGCCCATTAGGGTATGCCCACCAGGCATGGTGAGGCAAGAAACATAGTCTTTCTCACCGGACCCGCCATGCCCCATCCTTTCCTCAACAAAGGAAGAATCATATGAACCTAATAAGTCCACCAGTTTCGCTCACCGCGCCCGGGCTCGTCCTGGAGTGGCAGGAGGGCTTGGTGACCGATTTCGGTCATCGGCAACAGAAGATTCGTCTGAGATTCGCAGACCTCCCAGACGAAGCGAACGCGCATCCGAAGAAGATCAACGAACGCAGAAGCGCAGGACGCAGCCGGACAGGGTCCATCGGACAATCCGTGCGCTTTGGGGTTGTCGCGCTGGCGGCGCTCGCGTTGGCCGCCTGCAAACCAAGCGCGCCTCAATCGCAGCCAGCGCTGCCCGTGAATGTTGTCACGGTCGTCGAGAAGGATGTGAACGAGTGGGACGAATACACGGGGCGCCTTGATGCTGTGGAGTCGGTGGAAGTGCGGCCCCGCGTTTCCGGTTACATTACAGAGGTGAAGTTCGAGGCCGGGGCCATGGTCAAGGCCGGCGATCTGCTTTACGTCATCGATCCGCGCCCGTATCAGGCCGACTTCGATCGCGCGGCGGCCGAATTCGAGCGCACCCAGGCGAACCAGAAACTCGCGCAGATCGAATTGGATCGCGCGAAGGACCTGCGGAGCAAGAACACCATTTCCGCGAGCGAGTTCGATCAGAAGGCGGCGACCTATCAGCAGGCATCCGCCGGGGCGCGTTCCGCGGAGGCCGCGAAGAATGCGGCGGCCTTGAATCTCGAGTTCACGCAGGTGAAGTCGCCGATTGCCGGACGGGTCAGTGATGCTCGCATCACGCTCGGCAACCTGGTGCAGCCAGGAGCGGGACCCGAAAGCGTTCTTACCACGGTCGTTTCCGTCGATCCGATCTACGTCCGGATCGACGCGGACGAAAACAGCCTTTTGAAGTACGTGAAGCTGGACGAAGAAGGTAAGCGGAAGAGCGCTCGCAATGGACAGATCCCTGCCTGGGTCCAACTCGGCAATGAGACTGACTTTCCGCACGAAGGGGTAGTCGACTTCGTCGATAACCGCCTCGATCCGGGAACCGGGACGGTGCGCGCGCGCGTGGTGCTTCGCAACTGGAGCACGCTCGTCGTGCCGGGCTTCTTCGCCCGCATTCGCGTGGCCGGCGCGACCCCATACCGCGCCGCCTTGGTGGCCGACAAGGTCATCAGTTCCCAGCAGGGACTGAAGTACGCCTATGTCGTCAAACCGGACAACACCCTCGAGCGTCGCAATCTCGAAACAGGCCCAATCTTTGAGGGCAAACGGATCGTTAAAAAAGGTCTGAAGGACGGCGAGAAGGTCGTCTCCACGCGTTTGCAGCTCCTCCAGCCGGGAATGCCGGTGACGCCAATTTCTGAGCAGCCTCCCTCAATAGAAAGCAAATCCGCGCAATGAACTTCTCTCACTTTTTCATCGACCGGCCCATCTTCGCCGGAGTCATTAGCATCCTCATCACGCTGATCGGCGCCATCGCGCTCTTCACCTTGCCGATCGCGCAGTATCCGGAGATTGCGCCGCCAACCATTCAGGTCACCGCCAATTATCCGGGCGCGAATGCCAAGGTGGTCGCGGAGACGGTGGCCACGCCGATCGAGCAGCAGGTCAATGGCGTGGAGAACATGCTCTACATGACTTCGCAGAGCACGAGCGATGGCAACATGGCGCTCACCGTCACCTTCAAGCTCGGGACCAATCTCGATGACGCGCAGGTGCTGGTGCAGAATCGCGTCGCGATTGCGGTGCCGACTTTGCCGCAGGATGTGCAGCGCATCGGCGTCACCACGCGAAAGCAATCACCCGATCTGACGATGGTCGTGCACCTCGTCTCGCCGGATGGTTCGCTCGATTCGCTTTTCACGAGCAACTACGCGCTCCTTCAGCTCCGCGATGAGCTCGCGCGGCTCGATGGCGTCGGCGACATCACGGTCTTCGGGGCGCGCGAATACTCGATGCGCATCTGGCTTGATCCGGACAAGCTTTCCGCGCGAGGGCTGACCGCGCAGGACGTCGTCAGCGCAATCCAGGAGCAGAACGTGCAGGTCGCGGCCGGGATCATCGGCGCGCCGCCGGTGCCGAAGGAGTCCACCGCCTTTCAATACACCGTCAGTACCCAGGGCCGGCTTGCGAATGAGGACGAGTTTGGCGAAATCGTGGTCAAGACCGGAACCGGCGGGCAGGTCACGCGCATTCGTGATGTCGCGCGGGTCGAGCTGGCGGCGCGCGATTACACGGTCAACAGCCAGCTCGGCGGAAAACCGGCGACTGCGATGGGCATTTTCCAGCGGCCCGGTTCGAATGCGCTTCAGACCTCCGCGGCGGTGCGCAAAAAGATGGAGGAGCTGAAGCACCGTTTCCCGGCCGGGCTGGACTATACGATCGTGTATGACCCGACTGTCTCCGTGCGCGAGTCGATCCACGAAGTGCAGAAGACGCTCTTCGAAGCGATCGCGCTGGTGGTGCTCGTCGTCCTCGTGTTTCTCCAGACCTGGCGCGCGGCGATCATCCCGCTCATCGCCATTCCGGTTTCATTGATCGGAACTTTTGCGGCGATGACGGCTTTTGGCTTTTCCATCAACAACATTTCGCTCTTTGGCCTGGTGCTCGCGATCGGAATCGTGGTCGACGATGCGATTGTGGTGGTCGAGGCGATCGAGCACAAAATCGAAGAAGGCCGCAGCCCGCGCGACGCCGCCCGTGAAGCGATGAGCGAAGTCGGAGGCGCGCTCGTCGCCATCGCGGTCGTGCTCTGCGCCGTCTTTATTCCCACGGCGTTCCTGAGCGGAATCACCGGACAATTCTTCCGGCAGTTCGCGCTCACGATCGCGGTCTCGACTGCGATCTCGGCGTTCAACTCCCTCACATTGTCCCCCGCGCTCGCAAAGCTGCTTCTCCGCCCGCGCGGCGCAGAGAAGGATCGGTTTCAGCGCATTCTCGACGCGCTCCTCGGCTGGTTCTTCCGCGGCTTCAACAAAGTGTTTGCGTGGGCGGGAAATGCCTACGGCCATACTGTCTCCCGGCTCACCAAGCTCGCCGTTATTGTGCTGTTCATTTACGCGGGTTTGCTTGGCCTCACCGTGCTCGGATTCAAAGTCGTCCCGGGCGGATTTCTCCCGACGCAAGATCGCGGCTACGCCGTCGTGTATGCGCAATTGCCCGATGCCGCGTCGCTCGATCGCACCCAGGCGGTCGTCGACAAGATTGCCAAGATCGCCCACGAGACTCCCGGCATTCTCAACACCGTTGAATTCGCCGGGTTCAATCTTTTCGGCGGCAATCAGACAAACACCGCCGCGGTCTTCCTGCCGTTCAAGGAATTCTCTGAGCGGACCAAGCCTGAGGAAAAGCTCCCGGCGATTCTCGCGAAGATGAATGCACGCGTGCGCGCGGAGATACCTGAGGCGCTCGTCGCGGTATTCCCACCGCCACCGGTCGCCGGCATCGGCAACGCGGGTGGTTACAAGGTTTTCATCCAGGATCGAGGCAACGCCGGCATCGAAGAGCTCCAGGCCCAGGCGTTCGCGATGGTTGGGAAAGCGAACCAAACGCCGGGCCTGACGAATAACATCACGACATTTCGGGCCAATGTGCCCCAGCTTTGGCTCGAGGTGGATCGCGTCAAAGCGAAGAGCATGAACGTGCCCTTAAGCAATATCTTCGGAACGTTGCAAACCTATCTCGGCTCTTCCTACGTAAATGATCTTACCTTGTTTGGGCGCACCTACCGCGTCACGGCCCAGGCCGACTCACAATTCCGGCTCAAGCCGGAAGACATCCGTCTGCTCAAGACGCGCAACAGCAACGGCGGGGTCGTTCCACTCGGCGCGGTCGCGACCGTGCAGGAAGTAAACGGTGCGGACAAGGTCACCCACTACAACATGTTTCCCGCGGCCGATCTGAGTGGCCAGCCCGCCCCCGGGACGAGCACAGGCGACGCGATTAACTCCATCGAGCGCCTGGCCAAGGAAATTCTACCGACGAGTTTCACGACCGAATGGACTGAGATCGCCTACCAGGCGAAAGTCGCCGGCAATAGCGCCATCTACGTTTTCCCGCTCTGCGTCCTGTTCGTCTTTCTCCTGCTCGCCGCGCAATATGAAAGCTGGTCGTTGCCGCTCGCAATCATCCTGATCGTGCCAATGTGTATCTTCAGCGCGATCGGCGGCGTCTGGCTGCGCTCGATGGACAACAACGTCTTTACTCAGATCGGCTTCGTCGTGCTGGTCGGCCTCGCCTGCAAGAATGCCATCCTGATTGTCGAATTCGCGAAGCAGATCCAGGATCGGGACCACAAAGATCGCTTCACGGCCGCCGTCGAAGCGTGCCGCCTCCGTCTCCGGCCGATCTTGATGACCAGCTTTGCCTTCATCCTCGGGGTGTTTCCCCTCGTCATCGGCACCGGAGCAGGCGCGGAAATGCGCCAGGCCCTCGGCACCGCCGTCTTCTTCGGCATGCTGGGCGTGACGTTCTTCGGCCTGCTCCTCACGCCGGTGTTCTACGTGGTGATCATGTGGTTCAAAGAACGACGGCAGGCGGCGCCGACGATCAACGCGCAGGATATTGCTATCGAGCCCGCCGTATCGCATTAACAACGTCTGCTTACGCCGACCGGCTAAATGGGTTTCAACTCCAGGCTAGCCGGGCTGACTCTTCGATCGCAACGTCAGGCGGCCGAGCGACCCATCGCGGCGATGTTGAATCGGAGCCTGCAAAGCTGTAATGTCGGATCGCGAATGCGAACGGCCCTTCGATTTCTGGTTTACGCGTTGACCTCCTGTTCGATCGCTTTTGCAGTCACACCCGCGCAGTCACCCCTGCCCCAAACAGAGAAGACCGGCTGTTGCGCCAAGGTGAAAACCGAGAGGGTGACGGACGGTTGTCCCCGGCATGAGCCGAAATCCGACCAGGAGAAGCAATGTTGCGGCGGCTGCGTCTTTTGCCTCGCCATCCTTTCGGCCCCAGCCACGCCGTTCGTTTATCCGCCGACCGGCGAAGAATCTTTTGCCGCATTCGCGGCCCGTGAGCTGGTCCGACCGCATCGTCCCCAGGTCCCGCCGCCGCGCCTCCCAGTCGCTTAACGGCGTTGGCTCCTTCCGCTCCGCGGGAGAAGAGGAAACGAAATTCAACAGGAGGATTCCATGAAATACCTGATGATGATCGTGGCGGCCCTGGCGCTGGTCGGCACAGCGAACGCGATTTCGCGTTCGGCTGATTGCTGCGGCGGTGGTGGTTGCTGCCCGTTCAAAATGCCCTGCTGCGACGAGTAAGCACGGCTGACAGATAAGCGAGCCCCCGTCGGAGAAATCCGGCGGGGGTTTCGTTCTTATGGAGTCGCGCGCCACGCCTCCCGGCGCCTGAATGATGCCAGATGCCTTTCGAATTCCCCGCGATCTTCAGAGTCGGGCGCCAACTTTGAAATGGCATCGGCCAAATACTTCTCCGCCTGCTTGAAGTCGCCGGCTTCGGCGTAAGCAGCCGCCAGCGTGTCGACATAATCTTGATTTTTCCATTGGCTCAACTCGCAGGCCTGCGTGGCATGGGAGATGGCGTCTGTTCCGTTGCGGCAAGCTCGATCCGGGCACGTCGCTAGAAACCAGCCTAACGCATTTTGAGCACGGGCCGACCGCGGAAAGCGCCCTGCCGCTTCACGCAATTCGACCTCCGCGCGTTTGAAATCTCGATCGTGCTCGAAGATCTCCGTCGGTCCCAAGATGTCATCCATCCGATCGGGATCGAGTCGTTCTGCTTCGCCGAACTCCCGGTCCGCTTTCTCCAATTGGTTTTCGGCGAGGTAAATTCGACCGCGGACTTCGTGGGGCAACGCAAGCTTTGGATCGAGTTGGATCGCCCTGGTCGCGGCTTCTGCGGCTGCGGCCGTTTGTTTATTCATTTCCAAAATATCCGCGCGCACCGCATAGGCGAGAGCGTCGTCCGGGTCGCGCCGAAGCATTTCGTCGAGATCACGAAATGCGAGCTCGGACTTGTTCTGCCGCTGGTAACAAACGCTGCGCTCCGCCAGGACCAGGCGGGAGTTGGGCTCTCTCCAGATCGCAGTGGAAAAATCGGCGACGGCCCTGGCCCATTCCCGGCGTTTCTCATAGGCCAGACCGCGGTAATAGAAACCATTTGTCGTCTCCACGGTTTCGCTCGAGGCCCAGGGAGGACGATATTTGCGATCGTGAGTACCGTCGAAAAAATGAAATAGGGCAGCCGATACGGAATCCCCTGGGTTCGGTGGCAGGACAAGGTCCAGGCAGCGGATCACGCGATCGAACTCCTGGTGCGCATAAGCGCTTACGGCTTCCTCGAACAAAGTGGGCGCCATTTCGGCACCACCCAGATCACGAATGGCAAGGCCGACGCGGTATCGGGAGAGGCGTTGCTCCATTCGGACACGATCTTTCGGGGCAATGCCGGGCATGGTGAGAACGGTCGTCGCCAGTTTCTCGGCCTGTTCGAAATCCCCCTGTTCCGCGTAGGCGGCGCCCAGCGCATCGAGCGCGTACCAATTTTGCCAATGTGAAATCTCGCACCCTTTCGTCGCTTCCTCGATTGCTTCGCTTCCGTTGCGATAAGCATCGTGCGGACAAGTCGCGAGAAACCAGCCCAAGGCGGAATGAGCGACCTCCGCCCCGGGGAATTGCTCGACCATCCGGCGGAGTTCGCCCAGGGCGCGGGAATACTCCTGGCGATAAGCGTAGGTCTGGGCGCGAAAATAAATTGCCCAAAGAAGAGTCGGATCCATTCGCAGCGTTTGATCAAAAGCGGCGATCGCTTCATCGAACTTGCCTTGAACCATCAGGGCCCTGCCCCGGAAAAAGTAAGCCCCGGCAATCTTCGGATTTAGCTCCAGCGTTTTCTCGACATAGGCCACCACTTCCCGCCAATCGCCTTTTTGCATCGCCGCGCGGGCGAGTTGGAGATAGGCATAAACGTAATCCGGCCGCAGCCGGATCGCTTCGTTGAAATTCTCGATCGCCTTATCAACCATCCCGCGATCGAGGTAAATGTAACCGCGTGCGAAGTGGAGTTGGGGCGCCGCGGGCATCGCCGCGATGGCCTCATCGATGTCGGCCAGGCCCTTGGCAAGGTTCCCTTTGCGAGCATAAGCCGCTGCCCGGTGAACGTAAGCGCCAGCGTGCCCCGGAAACAGCCGAAGGGCCGAATCGAAATCCGCGATCGCCGCGTCCACCCGATCGCTTGCCGCGCACGCTATTCCGCGATCGACAAAATATTGGGACTGAAACGGAACGCAGCGGATCGCCTCGTTGAAGTCGGCAATTGCCAGGTCCCAGTCACCTCTGAGCATGAAGATAGACCCTCGGTTATAGTATGCTTCCGCCTGGTTCGGATCCTTTTCGAGCGTGGTCGTGAAATCAGTGCGAGCCTTTTCGAAGTCGCCTTTCCGAACGTACGCCAGCCCACGATTGAAGACGCTGAAAAGCGGCTGCGGATCGAGCCGGATCGATTCCGTGAAGTCCCGGATCGCCTGGTCGTCGTTCTCCTTCCTGGTGTAACACCAGCCCCGGTTTCCATAGACAAGCGCACGCGTCGGCGAATCGAGAATTTTGTGCGAGGCCCGATCGTAGAACGCGATGGCTGAATCGAAATTCCCCGAGATTTGTTCCCGGTAACCCCGCGCGTTCAAATCTCTTCCTTGGACGTAGCTAATCAGGCAATAAAGCGCCGTCGCAGCCGTTCCGATAAACAGAAGGCCAATTGCGGCGACGATGTAAAATCTCGCTCGGGGAGTCATGGGCGCGGCAAACTGGGGTTAACTCGCACGCCGTTCAAGCGGGCCCCCTCTTTAAACCGGCCACCGAAGAGATTTTAGCGCTTCAGTTTCGTCAGGGCTTCGCGCGCAGGTTTCATTTTTGCGTCGAGGCTGAGCGCTGTTTCGTATTCGGCTCGGGCGGCAGCCAGGTTGCCTTTCTTTTCCAAAATACACCCCAGGCGGTAATGCGCGGCGGAGAAGGACGGGTTCTCCAACTCTTCCCGCACGGGCATTGCCAGATAGGTACGAAGACATTTTTCTCCCCGCTCCAGTTGCTGTCCGCTCACTGCAGCGGTCCGGCCCAGTTGATAAAGAAGGAAGGGATGGTTCGGGTCGATCCCGAGGCCGCGATCCAGGGCGGCGAAAGCTTTGTCCCAATCTTTCTTTTGCTGGTGGATGAGCGAAATCCGGGCGTGGATCACCGGATTCGAAGGATTCAGTCGCGCCGACTCGTTGTAGCTGGCGAGAGCGGCATCGTACTTGTTGTCGCCCGCCAGAAAATCGCCGTCGATTTGCGCGGCCAGGGCGGGATCGCTCCGCCGGATGATCGCCACCTGCTCGGCCGCCTTGGCGTTGCTTCCGCCGAAAATCCCCGGCAGGGCCCGGTAGAAAATCGCCAGATCATTTCGCGCCTGAAGATTATTTGGATCGAGAGAGATCGCTTTCTCCAGCTCCGTTTTCACCTTCCCAATGCTCAGCACGCTGCTGGTAATGCCATTCTGCACGCCCTGAAGCGCGAGAGCGCGGCCGAGCCACTGGTGGAATTTTGAGTTGGCGGGCTGGGCGGCCACACATTTTTCGAGCAGCGGAATGGCGGCCGCGTATCGCTGCCGGCGAACGAGTTCCTGGGCCTGGTTGTAAAGCACGGATAGATCCTCCGCGGCGGTGACCCGAATGAGGAACGCGAAAACGGTAGCGACGGCAGCCAGACGAAGGAAAAACAGGGCGTTCATTGCTACGGTTTTCACAACCATGCGCCGGAAAACGCGGTCGGGCGAAGCGAACTTCATTTCACCGACGAACCGTCACAGAAACGTAACAAAACTGGCTTTGTCGGCCGGCCGCCGCCCCTGCTATTTTTAGGGCACATGGAGAGAATCGAGCCCCTCCCGCGGTTTCGAAACCTTCGCGTCGTGACCGCACCCGCGCCGCGCCGGCTCCGCACGGCATGGATCTCCGATGTCCATCTCGGAACGCGGAACAGCAAGGCAGCCGCCCTGCTGGATTTTCTCCGCGACTACGAATTGGAAACGCTCTACATCGTCGGCGACCTCATCGATACCTGGCAGATGCGCCGAGGCATTTTCTGGCCGCAGGCGCACAATGACGTGATTCAGAAACTATTGCGGAAAGCGCGCAAAGGCACCCGCATCATCTACATCCCGGGCAACCATGACGAACTGATCGGGAGCTTCTGCGGTTACTACGGCCATATTGCGATTGAGAAACAGGCGATCCACCTGACCGCCGATGGCCGGCGCATCCTCGTTATTCATGGCCACGAGCTGGATACAGTCGTGCAAAACGCGCGCTGGCTCGCCTTCGCGGGCGACCTCGGCTACCAGTTCCTGCTTGGGCTCAATCCCGTCATCAACTTCGTCCGGCGGCGGTTCGGTCTCGGTTATTGGTCCCTGAGCGCTTACGCCAAGAAACGGGTCAAGGACGCGGTGAATTTTATCGGGGAATTCGAAGCGGCGATCGTGCGCTATGCCGAACGCCACGGCGTGGATGCAGTGCTGTGCGGCCACATCCACAGCGCCGGGATCCGGCAAATCGGAAACGTCACCTATTACAATTGCGGGGACTGGGTCGAGACCTGCTCGGCGCTCGTCGAAAATTTCGATGGCGAGATGGAGCTGCTGAATTTTAGCCCATTCCTCGAGCCGCCGCTCGAGTCCGCCAGAAAGCCCGACCTCGCAGGAGCCTTATTATGACCTCTCTCAAAACCAAAAAAAGCGCCCGCGCCAAGTCTGTCCACACCTCACCGGTGAAGGTGTTGGAATCGGAACTGGAGAAACTTCGCTCCGACCTCCGGGCTACGGTCCGCGCTTATGCCGCGCGGCTGGAGATCAATCTCGCTGAGAGCCGCGCCGCGCTCAGCTCCTTCAAGCCCGCCGAAGAATTGTCGCGCGAGCGTCTGAACCAGGTGAGGGACCTGATGATCCATGTCCGCAAGCGCAAGCTGAAGCCGGAGAAGGGACGCCGGAAGGACCTGCGCAAGATCGATTCGCTAATCGAGGACCTGCAGTTGCTCGTTCCGAACAAGCTTCAGAGATGACTTCGAAGTTCGGCCCTGGCGACCCTGTGGGGCCGGCAAGACAGATTCCTCACACGAAGGTCACCAAGAATCCGCTCAGCGGATCGGAACGAATCCCGCGTCGCCCACAATCTTCTGCCCATCCGGGCCAAGTGTGAAATCGACGAATTGTTTCACCATCCCGGCCGGTTCCCCGTTGGTATAAAAGAAGGTCGGCCTCGCGTAGGGATAGCTCTTCTTCTGCACGCTCTCGACGGACGGCATGGCGCCATCGATCGAGACCACCTTGATCCCCTGCGCTTCGGCGTAGGCAAGCCCCACGTACCCGACGCCGTTCGGGTTCTTTCCCACTTCAGCGGCGATCTGCTCGTTCCCGGCCATCTTCTGAGCGGAGGCTGCGTAGTCGCGCTTCTTCATCGCGAGCTCCTTGAACTCGGAATAGGTGCCGGAAGAAGTGTTGCGCGTGTAAATCGAGATCGCCCCGCCGGAACCACCCACCGCACTCCAATCGGACACTTCACCCGTGAAGATTTGTTCGACCTGCCGTTTCGTCAGGCCCTTGATCGGGTTGGCGGCATTGACGATCACGGCCACGCCGTCATAAGCGACGATCGTCTCTTTCAAAGTGACGCCCTTGGCTTTCGCCGCCGCGATCTCCTCGGTCTTGGCAGGCCTGCTCGACATTCCGATCTGAGCGGTGCCGTCGATCAACGCGGCGAAGCCGGTGGTCGAACCTTCCGCAGCGATATCGAAAGTGGCGCCGGGATTCTGGGTTTTGAATTGCTCGGCCAACTGCGGGACCAGTTTCGCGCCGAGGGTGTCCGATCCTTTGATAACGAGCCGTTCCGCGTGCGTCGCGGAAGCGAAGATGAGGCCGACCGTGGCGAGCAGCGTGACAATTGTCGTTTTCATGAGTTGAATTCGATAGGCTTTCTCTCGATCTCATCCATCACGGAAGCACGATGCCCAAGTTACAATTGCGTGACACTTTTGTTCGAGTGACGGGCGCGCTCCACCTGCCACCTGATTGTCACACGAAAAACTTTGACGGGCTGCAATCGCGGTCCGAAACGAATGAAGTCCCGCAATGTTTTTTCCGTTCACGAAAATCAAGCCGGCGAACATGAGGGCGTCGAACAAGCCGTCGCACCGGGAAATTGAACGCAAGTTCGTCCTCAAACGTTTTCCGCCTGGCCTGAAAAAATATCCGCACGAAAAGATCGAACAGGGCTATCTCGCGGTCGGACGCGGCGGGCTTCAGGTTCGTTTGCGGAAAAAAGGTTCCGTTCTCTCGCTGACCTACAAGGAAGGGACGCGGGGCGAGCGTGAGGAACGCGAGATTCGGCTGAGCCTGGAACAATTTAACACGCTCTGGCCCGCGACGGCCGGCCGCAGATTAACCAAGATCCGGTATGACGTTCCCTGGAAGAAGCACACCGTCGAAATCGATGTTTATCGCGGCCGGCATGACGGCCTGGTGGTCGCCGAAGTAGAGTTCGGGGACCAGCGGAGCTGCGCGGCCTTCGAACCGCCGGACTGGATCGGGCGCGATGTCACCGGGAAACCGAAGTATAGTAACGTGCTGCTGGCACATGATTGAGATGACCCCGAGCGCATGAGCTACGAATTGCGACAGGACGAGATCCTGGGCGATGGAATTCGCCGGATTGTGTCTCACCAAATCGAAAGCGCGATCAAGGCGAGCAAAGCGGAACAGAATGGCAAAGGCTCCCCGGTTCATGAAACCCGCAAACATCTCAAAAAGGCACGGGCCGCCCTGCGTCTCGTCTCCGGCGAGATCGACCGCGACGTTTGGAAACGTGCCGATCGCTGCCTGGAAAAAGTCGGCGATCTGATT
Source organism: Chthoniobacterales bacterium (assembly GCA_035274845.1). NCBI lineage: Bacteria > Pseudomonadati > Verrucomicrobiota > Spartobacteria > Chthoniobacterales > Chthoniobacterales bacterium. The sequence continues at coordinate 37,377 of DATENU010000002.1, read as the reverse complement.
TCCGAGGTTCGGGACGCCGAGGTGCGCTTGGAAACCGTGCGGGAATTGCGCGATTTCGCGCGAGGGAAGAAACGCAGCTTTCAGGAGACGGAAGAACTTCTCGCCTTCGAGCTGGATAGTTTTCTGGCGGCATTTTCGGAATGGCCACAGGAAGCGGGAGAACAGTTGAGCCAGACTCTCGAGCGAATCGGAGAATGGCCGTTGGATGATCTGGGTTGCAAGCGACTGCGGAAAAATGTGCAGAAAACCTACCAGCGTGGCCGCAAATCCCTGCGGAAGGCGATCGAGAAAACAAGCACGAAACGACTGCACACATTTCGGAAGCGGGCCAAGGAACTTTGGTATCAGTTGCGCCTCCTGCGGCCGCTGGCGCCGGCGGTATTCAAGGAAATGAACGATGAGCTGAAATCGATCGGCCAATATCTTGGCCAGATCCACGACCTGGCTTTTGTCGCGGCGCGCCTGGCTTCAATCGGCCCCGCCCGAAAGCAAGGCGAGCGCATCCTCAAGGTCCTGATCGAGGCCAGGGCCGCGGAACTCGAGCAGACCGCCGTCGCGCTCGGGGAACGATTCTACGCCGAGCGCCCGAAACGATTCGCGCGCCGGCTGGCCAAATATTTTTCGAAATGGGAGACGACGAAAGTCCGCTGTTCCCCGGCGGCCGCCGCACCGGCGCGCGTTTGAACTGAGCAGCGCGGCTACAGCGTTTCGCGCAACTGGCGCGCGATTTTCATGAACTCGAGCGCCACGGGCGAATCGTCCGATTCGGCCGTGATCGGAAAACCGCGATCGCCTGATTCGCGCGTGGCGATATCAATTGGAATCTGGCCAAGCAACGAAACCCGCAGGCGTTTCGCCTCGCGCGCGCCACCACCGGACCCAAAGATCTCGTAACGTTTCCCATCGCCCGGGCAGGCGAAATAGCTCATGTTTTCGATGAGGCCGAGGACCGGGACGTTGACCTTTTCGAACATGGTCGCGGCTTTCCGGGCATCGATTAGAGCCACCTCCTGGGGCGTGGTGACGATGATGGCGCCGGCGAGGGCTACCGTTTGCACGATGGTGAGCTGAATATCACCCGTCCCCGGCGGCAGGTCGAGGATCAGGTAATCAAGGTCGCCCCATTCCACCTGCCGGAGGAATTGCTGGGTATAGCGCGTTACCATCGGGCCGCGCAAGATCGCCGGGGAACCGTCGTCGAGCAGAAACCCCATCGACATCAGCTTCAGGTTATATTGTTCGATCGGCACAATCCGGTTTTCTTCCGTCGCCATCGGCCGATCGCGGGTGCCGAACATCAGGGAGATGCTCGGGCCGTAAATGTCGCAATCGCAGAGCCCAACCCGGGCGCCCGTCTTTTCCAAGGCGACGGCAAGGTTTGCGGCGACGGTGGATTTCCCGACACCCCCTTTTCCGCTGGCGATGGCAATGACGTGTTTGATTCCTTCAATGCGGGTTGCTCCCACGCCGGCCGCTCCGGCTCCAGCGGGCGGCGCGTGGATATCGATCAAGACCCTGGCGCTTTCGACTCCCGGCAGCTCTCGCAGAATCGCTTCCGATTCCGTCTTGATGGCCTGAGGAATTGCCGGCTCGTTCGTCGCCAAAGCCATCTGCACAACGACCGCGGCGCCGTCGATCCGAATGCCCTTCACCAGGCCGAACGAAACGATATCGCGGCTGAAGCCGGGATATTTTACCCCCTTCAGCGCTTCCTTCACCTGTTCCTCAGAGACCGCCATGGGCGGGTAAGTTACCGGTCTAGGGGTACGAGTAAACAGGCGTCACCTGGAATCTTTCCAAACACACGCGCGAAGCCCGCGGGAAAGAGGCCTAGATGCGATTAACGTTGTCGTCCTTGCAAGCCCACGCGACGCTCGTCAGGACCGAGGCGAGAGCAAGGAAGAAGGCAGAAAGTGTGAGCATACCAATTCCTTTAGCAACGGGCGTGCCTCTTCATTTTGCGGGGAAAAATCGGCGCCAAGCGTCGACTCGCCGTTTATTTTCGCGACACAACTGTCGCGATTCGAATCAAGGGTGAGCCTGCTTACTTGGGAACGAGCATGGCCTGCGAGGCGACGCATTGCCATTTCCCGTTTCGCTCTACCCAGGCATCGGTCCAACGAAAGCTTCGCTTAAAGGCTGTGCCGTCTTTCGCCTTGCCCTCCTCGGTCGAAACGCCGGTGGCGACCGCAAATTGTCCGCCGAAAACACGCACGTCGATCTTGCCGTTCTTCGTCGAGGTGTAGGTATCGGTGTCCTTCTTCAGCTCGGCCAGCAAATCGGACTTGTTCATGACCTTCCCTTTCGAGCTGATGCCGCGGAAATCGTCAGCCACGTAGGCCTGGGCAATCGAAAGATCGTGCTTCATGACGGACCCCTCCCATTTGTCTTCGATCTCCCGGATGGTGGCTTCAGGCGTAGATTTTTTGACCGGCATTGCCGCTGAAGGCGAAGCACTTTTGGTCGGGCTGCTCTTCGGTTCGGGCGAGGAAGACTTGGTCGCGGCCGGGGAGCTGGAAGGCTTCGGCGCGGGCGTCGATTTCTTTTCGGTGGTAACGGACACGCTCGGGTCCGTGGTCTCGGACTTCCGAGAAACCGACGCTTCCGGAGAGGCGTCCGGAGCGGGGCTCGATTCTTCCTGGGCCAGGGCAAGCTGAGCGCTGGCAAGAACAACCGCGGCAAGAGTGAAAATGGTCAGTTTCATCTGTTTGGTCCCCTAATCTGGTTGGTTGAGCGAGAGCCCAAGACGGCCCCGCTGGGAAGGACGCACCCTATTTGGCTCCGCAAAGCCCCGTCAAGGCCCATTTGGCGCCGGCCGCCCTTGTCGGGCCGCGATTTTGGTCGCAAACCCTCTGGCTTTGATCGTGCTCCTACCTACTTGACGAGGGGTGTAGCATTATCCTCGAAATTTATAAGATGCGCTGGTCTATCGTTCGAACCTTTCTCGTAATCGCCGCCCTGGCAGCGCTGATCGTCTACACGATGCGGCTCCCGGATGCCACCAAGGCTCCGGGGACAACCCACCCAGCGGTTGCGCAGAAACCCGCGCCCTCGACCCCGCAACCGACGCTCGTCGTAGCCCGGCCGATCGCTCCCGACTTCGTCATGCCCGTGCAGCCGGTAAAGCGGACCCACTACATTGACCAGTGCTTCACGACGGAGCCAGCCTTCGCCGCGCCCGTTATCTGGAAAGAGAACGCCGTCATCGCGGCGGCCCTGAAACGGGACTGGGAAACCGTTCGCAAACTCATCGACGCGGGCGCGCCGGTGGAGTCGACCGATCAAACCGGAATTACCGCCCTGATGATCGCAGCGAAGCAGGGCAACCTCGAGATGCTCCGGGCCCTTATCGATCGCCAGGCACGGATTGATTTCATGGACTTCGAGGGCCGCACGGCCGTCGACCACGCCTTGGGCGCGGGGGAACGGGAGGCTGTTGAAATCCTTTTCTCTTTGACCAAAAACTTCGATCCCTCTTCCGCAGGGGCGCACAAGCTCCTGGCCGCCGCCCTTGCCAGCGGCGACATGAAGATTTTCCAGACCATCCTCGGGCGGTTTCCGCCCACCCTGGCCTGGACCGCGGACACCCGCCGTGCCCTCGAAAATGCCGTGAAAGCCGGGTTGAAGGACCAGGTGCGCCTCCTCCTGAGCAAGCATCCCGCGCCGCCCACCCGGGCTGACGGGGTAGTGCCATTGATCGCCTACGCGATCGCCGCGGATGACGTGCCGTTGTTCCAAATGCTGCTCGCCGGGGGAGCGGATCCTAATACCGAGATTCCAAAGACGGCGGAGAAAGAATTTACGGATTTGCTCAAATCGAAGTATCTCCGGCTCTACATCCAGGCCGACGGGGGTGTGAACATCCTCATGCTCGCCGCCGGGCTCGGCAAAGCCGACTACGTCCGCGCCCTGCTTGATGCCGGGGCGAACCGCAACCAACACACGACTCGCGAGAAAATGCTGCCACTTTATTTCGCCGCCTGGACCGAGAACTGGCAGTGCGTCCAGATGTTGCTGGGCGGCGGGCCTCAGCCGGAACAGCTCCGGGTTGAAGTATCCCTGGCGAAACAGCACATGGTCGTGATCAAGGACGGCGCGACGGTTTTCGAAACGAAAGTCTCCACGGGACGGAATGGCTTTACCACCAAGCCCGGCTCCTATGTCATCACCGACAAGGATCGCGACCATCGCTCCACGATTTACAAGTGCCCGATGCCTTATTTCATGCGGTTGAGCTGCCGCGATTTCGGCATGCACGAGGGAGTCGTCCAACCATATCCGGCTTCCCATGGGTGCATTCGGCTTCCGGGCGATGCCGCGAAAAAGCTCTTCGCCGAGATTCCGGTCGGCACTTTGGTGACGATTAACTAGGGCGCGGTTCACCGTTCCCTGATTTCTCAATCACTCTTCGACATTTTTGCCGGTCTCCAATAATTTGGGGCGTTTCCGATTATGGACGAGACGCCGTTATCGCAGCTTTCCGGGTTGCGCCACGAATATGACGCCCATGGATTGCGGCGGGCCGATCTGCATTCCGACCCGCTCGAACAATTCCGGGCCTGGTTCGCGGCTGCCATCGCCGCGGACATTCGCGACGTGAACGCCATGAGCCTCGCCACCGCGACGCCGGAGGGCAAGCCTTCCGTCCGAATCGTTTTGCTCAAGGGGGTCGATGAGCGCGGCTTCAGTTTCTTCACCAATTACGACAGCGAAAAAGGCCGCGACCTGACGGCGAACCCGTATGCGGCCTTGTGCTTTTATTGGGTGAAACTCGAGCGCCAAATCCGGATCAGCGGGCCAGTCGAACGAACATCGCGCGAAGATTCGGCCGCTTATTTCCATTCCCGGCCTGCCGGCAGCCGGCTCGGCGCCTGGGTCTCAAAGCAAAGCGAAATCATCGACTCGCGGAAAATTCTCGACGCTCGCCTCGAGGAAATGAAGGAACGTTTCGAGGACGGCGAAATCTCGCTGCCGCCGCACTGGGGCGGATACCGCGTAAAGCCGGAGCAGATCGAATTCTGGCAAGGCCGGCCCAATCGTCTCCACGACCGGTTCCGCTACTCGCTTCGGGCCGACGGCACATGGCAAATCGACCGCCTCGCGCCGTGACTCCCGATAATTCCTTTCGCTCGCGCGCTTGGAAGGACAATCCACATCCGCGTTATTGGTGGCACCGGCTGCCCGGCATGGATTTCGTCCCGCCGGTCTATTCGGACTTGAGCGAGGCCGAATGGGAGGTGCTGCAGGCGTGGTACGATGAAACCGATAGAACGGGCCAGATCGGCGAATGCGTGGTGCCGCTGATTGCGTTGCTCCAAGGGTTCGTAATGGGAAACCGGGCCAGCCGCATCGTTCAGCTCGGCACGCACGCCGGCTATTCCACTCTTCTGCTTGGTTGGATGCTCCGCCGGATGAACGCACGGCGCGGTCTTTACAGTCTCGATCTCGATCCGGCCATGTGCGAAACGGCGCGCGGCTGGATCAAACGCGCCGGCCTGGAGGAGTTCGTTGAGATCGTCGAGCGGAATTCGCTTGATCCTCAATCTCCGGTCGCCGCCCGGGAATTCCTGGGAGGCCACCCCGAGTTAATCCTCCTCGACAGCTCTCACGAATATCAGGCGACCCTGGATGAACTCAATCTTTGGTATCCGGTCCTGGAGCCGGGCGGCCTTCTTGTTCTCCACGATGTGAGCCAGTTCGCAGTGGACTTCGACGTAACGAAAGCGGGCGGCGTCCTGCGCGCCTTCACCGAATGGAGAAAAGCACATCCGGAGGTGGAAACGCTCTGCCTGAATGGCGGGTCGCGCACGATGGATTTGCCGCGTCCGTTCTACAAGGATGCCTGTGGCGCCGGGCTCATCCACAAGCCGTTCTAGGTTTCATGGCGCTGGTCCACTCACGTCCAGATGGCTGAACCGCGAATAACCGTCGTCCGCGGCGACATCACCACGCTCGCGGTAGATGCGATCGTGAACGCGGCGAACACGAGCCTCCTGGGCGGCGGCGGAGTCGATGGCGCCATTCATCGCGCCGCCGGCCCCGAGTTGCTTGCCGAATGCAAAACTCTCGGCGGCTGCCGGCCGGGCGAAGCGAAGATCACGCGCGGCTACAAACTGCCGGCGCGCCACGTCATTCACACCGTCGGCCCCGTCTGGTCTGGCGGAAATCGCGGCGAGCCTGAGACGCTGGCCAATTGTTACCGTAACTCTCTCCGGGTTGCCGTCGACAACGGCATTCGCACGATCGCCTTCCCCGCTATCAGTTGCGGCGTCTACGGATTCCCGATCCTCGAAGCCGCCATGATCGCCGTCGCAACCACCCGCACTTTTCTTCAAATCGACACCTCGATCGTCGAAGTGACCTTCGTCGTTTCCAACTACGAAATAGAACGCACGTACGAGCCGCTTCTCGCCTCCTAGTTCGCCATTGGACGTTGGACGTTGGGCGTTCGACGTTTTCCCCCTTCCATGCGTCGCGAGGACCTGCCGATTTTTGAGCTAGAGCAACGGATCGTAGAATCTCTCCGCTCCGATTCCCGCCTGATCATCCAGGCCCCGACCGGCTCGGGCAAATCCACTCAGGTCCCGCAGATTCTCCTCGATCACGGATTACTGGGCGCCGGTCAGGTCGTCATTCTCCAGCCGCGCCGTCTCGCGACTCGCCTTCTCGCCGCGCGGGTCGCTTCTGAACGAAACGTCCGCCTCGGAGACGAGGTGGGCTACCAGATCCGCTTCGAGAACGTTACTTCCGACCGCACGAGGATTCGTTTCGTCACGGAGGGAATCCTGCTGCGGCAACTGATTCAAGATCCGCAGCTCCGCGGCGTTTCGGCGATTTTGTTCGACGAATTTCACGAGCGCCATCTCTACGGCGACATCACCCTCGCTCGCGCCCTGCATCTCCAGGCGACTTCGCGCCCCGACCTGAAACTCGCGGTCATGTCCGCGACCCTGGACGCCGGCCTTCTCGAAAAATATTTGGAGCCGTGCCGGGTCTTGCGTTCGAGCGGTCGCGCCTTTCCGGTCGAGATCGAATACCTGCCAAAGCCGGTGGACGGCGACGGCTATCCGATCTGGGACCTGGCCGCGGATGAACTCGAGCGCCTCGCCCCTAACACCGCGGGCGATGTTCTTGTTTTCATGCCCGGAAAATATGAGATTGGCCGGACCATCTCCGCTATCCGGGCTTCCCGGGTGAGCGATCGGTTCGTCGCGCTGCCGCTTCACGGGGAACTGCCGCCGGCAGAGCAGGACGCCGCCCTCGCCCATTATCAAAAACGGCGGGCTATCGTCTCGACCAACGTGGCGGAAACGTCGCTCACGATCGACGGAATCCAGGTCGTGATCGATAGCGGCCTCGCCCGGATCGCCCGGTTCGACGCTCGCCGCGGCATCAACACTTTGCTCGTCGAGAAAATCAGCCGCGCTTCCGCCGACCAACGGGCCGGCCGCGCGGGGCGAACCGCGCCCGGACATTGCCTCCGGCTGTGGACGGAGCGCGAACATCTCGACCGAGCCACCCAGGAATTATCGGAAGTGAAGCGGCTCGATCTCGCGGAAGTCGTCCTCACGTTGAAAGCCAGCGGCGTTGAGGAAATCGGTGATTTCCGTTGGCTGGAGCCGCCCGATCCGCGCGCGCTCGCTCGTGCCGAACAATTACTCGTCGATCTCGGCGCCCTTGGAGACGGCCTGCCCGCAGGCCGTTCCTCGTCAACCGTTACGCCTCTAGGACGCCGGATGCTCGCCTTCCCCCTCCATCCCCGCTATGCGCGAATGCTTCTGGCCGCGCAGGATCACGGCTGCGTCCCGGCAGTCGCCTTAATCGCGGCCCTCACCCAGGGGCGGGCTCTTCTCCGCCGTCTCGATGGCAAACAGGCGCGAGAAGACCGCGAAGATGTGCTCGGAGCCGACGCGCAGTCGGACCTTTTCCTCCTGATGCGCGCTTTTCGCTACGCCGAAAACAGCCGGTTCGATCCACAGCGTTGCTCGCGTCTCGGAATAAATACCGGCGCAGCCCGGGAGGCCGCGCAGTTGACCGAGCAATTCCTGGCCATCGCGCGGGATGAAGGCCTTAATACCCAAACCGGCGAATCCAAGCCGGGATCGATCGAACGTTGCGTCCTCGCGGGATTTCCCGACCAGGTCGCGGTCCGGCTGGATGCGGGCACGCTTCGTTGCGCGCTCGTGCACGGCCGCCACGGTGTCCTGGCCCGCGAAAGCGCGGTGCACGCCGCCCGGTTACTGGTGGCCTCCGAAGTTCGCGAGATCGAGAGCAGCGAGAAGGAGCGCCAGGTCCTTCTCACCCTGGCCACACGCATCGAGGAACCATGGCTCCGGGATCTGTTTCCGGAATCGTTTCGCGAAGAGGTCCGCGTTGAGTTCGATCCTGCCCTTCGCCGGGTGGCCGGTCGACGGGCGACGCTTTTTCACGATTTGGTTTTGCGGAGCGAAGAATTTTCCCCGAAAGACCATCCGGAAACAGCTCAAATTCTTGCCCGGGAAGTTTTGGCGGGAACGTGTCCCCTCAAACAGTGGGATAACGCCGTCGAGCAATGGATTGAGCGGGTGAACTTTGTCGCCCGAGAGTTTCCCGAACTCGGTTTTCCCCAGGTCGACGAAGCCGGAAAGCGCCTTCTCGTGGAACAAATCTGCCAGGGCGCTCTGAGCTACAAGGAAATCAAGGAGCGTCCGGTTTGGCCGGTGGTGAAGTCGTGGTTGAGCGCTTCGCAACAGCAAACGCTCGACGAGCTGGCGCCGGAGCGAATCAAGCTAGCCAAAGGGCGGGCCGCGAAAATCACCTATGGCGATGGCGTTCCGACTATTGCGGCCCGCATCCAGGATTTGTTCGACACTCCGCGAGGTCTCGCCGTTGGACGGGGTCGCACCAGCCTGAAGATCCAAGTTCTGGCGCCAAATCATCGGCCGATTCAAATCACCGACGATCTGGAGACGTTTTGGCGGGAAGGCTATCCGAAGATCAAAAAAGAGCTCCAACGAAAATATCCGAAGCACGAATGGCGGTAATATTATTGCAGCCAAAAAGAACGAACGAATTCAGAGGCGCAGGAGTCTTATCAATTACGATTTATTTATATGATCAATCCAAACGGCGACGAATTTATGGAGGACGATCCGCTGGCTGCGTCGATGCGGTCGAGTGACGAGCCAATTTCCGGGGAAAGCCCAAGCCGGTTTCGGCAGGCGGCGAGCAGGGTTTCGACCGTGGCGGGCGACGCCTGGGAACAAACCAAGGAGCGGGCCAGCACCGCTCGGGAGCGCACCGAGTTTTTCCTCCGGGAAAATCCGGTTCCGACCATCCTCGGCGCCCTGGCGGTAGGGGTCGCGATTGGCCTGGCGATTCGCTATTCCTCCAGCTCGGCGGAAAAGGAGGTCGAAGCAAAGTCGCCCCTGGCTAATGTCGACCTGAGCATCCTTTCGTTGCCGTTTCTCTGGCCATTTTTCAAAACGATGCGCCGGAAGTATGAAGACTCGGCCGATGCCGTGAAAGATGGCGTGGATCGGCTGAAAAAGGTGGACGTCGATCGCTACGTCAAACCGCTTCGCAAGAAGTGGAAAGCCTGGGCGAACTGAAGTTCGACCCGGATTTACCTTGGAGCCGGCTTGCCCTCAGGCCGAGGAGCGGATACCTCGCCACTCTGGACACCCATACGGCACGTGGGCATGCCGTCTCCATTGTAGCCGGTACGGCACGAGGGCGTGCCGTCTCCATTGCTTTGCATTTCTGGAAACGCCGGTGCTAATCTTCCCGGCGTGTCGCTGAGAGCCGCCTCGATTTGTCTTCTCCTCCTCGGGATTGCCGTCCGTGGCTCCGCGAAAGAACCCCGCCAGGTCCGCGAGACCCGGGATACGTTTGTCGGCTCGGTCGGCTGTAAATCCTCGAGTTGCCATGGCGGCGCGGGACCGAAGCGAAGCCAGTACTTTACCTGGAGCCAGAAGGACTATCACACCAAGGCATATGTGGTGTTGCTCAATTCCCGCTCCGAACGGATTGCCGAAGGGCTCGGCCTTCCCTCGGCACAAACGAGCGCGCGTTGCACCGTCTGCCATTCACCTTTCCAGGCGGTCGCGCCGAGCCGGCTCGCCTCCAGTCCCCCTGACGAGGGCGTTTCCTGTGAGAGTTGCCACGGGGCCGCGGGAGGTTGGTTGCGCGGGCACACCCGCCTCGATTGGACCTACAATACGCGCGTCGGCGCCGGGATGCGCGACTTACGCAATCTCTACGTCCGTGCTACGGCCTGCGCCGCCTGCCACCAGAATCTCGCCCCGGATCTCTTGAAAGCCGGGCATCCGGATCTGTTTTTCGAGCTCGACAGCCAGTCCATCGCCGAACCGAAACATTGGAAAGACGAAGAACCGTGGAGTGGTTTACGCGAATGGCTCACCGGCCAGGCAGTCGCCTTGCGAGAAATGAGCTGGGCGTTGGCGAGCGACCCCCCGGACGAAGCGTCAACCGCCCGCTGGAATGGCCTGGCCTGGCTTTGCGCGACCACGACCTCCGCCGCCAGCCTTTCCTCTCCAATCAGCCAGCCTTCAGGCGGTCCGTCCGGCTCGGATTTCGGCCGGATGCAATCAGAGGCGGATGCCCTCGCCCGCCGCGCTTCGGTTTCCAACTGGAGCGACAGTTCCGCCCGTTCCCTGCTGTTCGCGTTGGCTTCCCTGGACGCGGAGTTCACCGCCAAGGGAGTGGCGAACCAGGTTCTCGGCCAGCGAGCGAAACGCCTGGTCCTTGCTTTGGATCGATTGACCTATGCGCTCAACAAAAACGCCGGCTTCCATCCGAAAATCGAGTCCGAGCTGAACCAGCTTTTCCAGGATGTAAAATCACTCGATGCCTTTGAGGCGGGAAGCTTCGTCACCCACCTGCAAGCCTTCCGTGCGGCGCTGGAGAAGAGCGGGTAATTGTCCTTTGCCGGGCCCCCCGCCTGGCAAGTCTGCCGTTGAACGCCCCGCACTTCTCGCGGAAAATACCCGCCCACCATCATGGCCGCCTCTTCTGTCCCTCGCCCGAGCTGGCAACGAAATCCGGTCTTCCGGTTCTTCGCCTCGCTCAAGCTGGCCGTTGTGTTGCTCGCGGTCCTGATCGTCGGAGCGATCGCAGGCACGCTCTATGAGTCGAGCTTCGATGCGAAAGTGGCGCGCGCCTACGTTTACGGCGCGCCCTGGTTCAACATCTGGCTGCTTTTTCTCGCGGCGAACCTAGCCGTTTCGGCGCTCTCTCGGTGGCCGTGGAAAAAGCATCACGTTGCCTTCCTGGTCACGCATCTCGGGATCATCACGCTCCTGATTGGCTCGCTCATCGGACGCACCTGGGGAATCGAAGGAACGATCACGATCTTCAAAGGCGAACCGCCCACGAATCGGTTGCTGGTCGATCAACATCAGCTTCGCGTTCGGGATACCGACGGCCTGGTTAAAGGTTATCCAGCCGAATTCATTCATCGCCCGCCCACCCCCTCAAAGCCCTGGGACCTTGGCCCGCTTGCCGGCGGGGCGCGCCTCAAGATTGTCGATTACGCGCCGGCCATTGAAGGCAAGCTGAATCCGAAGCCGCTCAAGGAAGGCGGCGCGCCCGCGCTCCATTTTTCGATCGCCACCGCGATGATGGGCCAGCACCTGGAAAGCTGGCTCCTGGCGGACGATCAACAGCACAGCTCATTCAACATGGGCCTGGCGACCATCGAGTTGAAACGCGGCCACGCCCCGGAAAAAAATGCCAAAGGCGATTCACCGAATTCCGCTGCGCCGGCCGCTGGCGTAGTGGATATCCAGGAAACGATCTTCGCTTTTGCAAAAGCACCGGAGGAACAAATCGCCAAGGTGATCAAAGGAGGAAGCACCGGCGCCAAAGTTCAGTTGAATCATCCGGAAAACGGAAACAAAGGCAGCGTGGTTGTTAAGTTGAACGGAAAAACGTGGACCTTCGACGTCGCGCAAAACCTCGGCAAAGACTCGGCCATGGATGGAACGGGGTTCACTCTGCGAATCGAGAACTACTGGGCTGACTTTCGACTCGAAAACGGGAAACCGACGTCCGTGAGCGAACAGCCGAACAATCCCGCCGTGGTGATCACCCTGCGCGGAAAGGGCGCGCCAGTTTCTTCCGCGCCCAACCCTCATGGGGCCGACGCCCCAGGGGCCGCGCCAAACATGCCGGGCCCGGGAGAAGCGGCGCTGAATCATCTTACCCTGTTCATCGCCGATGACGGCAGCATTAGTTATGATCTCGCCTCCCGAAAAGCCGGGCCTTCCACCGGCAAACTGGAGGTGAATACGCCGCTCCCGACAGGTTGGGCCGACTGGCAATTGACCGTTGATCGGACCCTGCCGCATGCGGAGGAATGGATGGATTTTGTCCCGACGACGGCCGCGTCCACCGGTCCGGATTTGCCCGATGGCGTGCGGGTCCGCGTTGAGCAGGGCGGGCAAGTTTCCGAACAATGGGTTCCCGCCGGGTGGCAGGTTAGCATGCCGGCTTCGCCGGGAGACATCCAGGTGGCCTACGGTTGGAAGCAAATTGAGTTGCCGATCGCGCTGGAATTGCTCGACTTCGAAGTGCAGCGCAACGAAGGGAGCGACAGTCCCGCCGGGTTCAAAAGCACGGTGCGTGTAACGACCCTGGAAGGGGCGACCGCCGAAGGCCAATGCTGGATGAACAATCCCTTCAGTTATCCCGGGCAATGGTGGCGGACCTGGACCGGCCTCACCTACAAAATGTCGCAGGCCTCCTGGAACCCGGAAAACCTCGGCCAAAGCACCATTCAAATTCTGCGCGATCCCGGCTGGCTCCTGAAATGGATCGGCTCGCTCCTGATCGTTTCCGGGATTTTCATGCTCTTTTATGTGAAAAAATTCCGGCGGCCATCGAGAAACGTGGTTCCCCCACCCACGTTGCGTCCCGCGGTGGAGCGCGAGAAAGAACTGGCTTCGGCGATTACCTGATGACGATCCGTATCCTTTGCAGTAGACGCGCCGCTCTGTCGGCGCGCTGGCAGAACGCGCGGCGACTGAGCGCCGCGGCTCCAGCGCTTGTGATTCTTCTGTCGTTGTCCGGCTGTGTTTTTGGAAAACATAAAACCGCCCACGACAACACCAATCCGGCCGGACCGTGGGGCTATTACAGCGGCACGATCGACACGCGTTGGGACCAGGATGGCCGAAACATGACGCTCCTCAACGAGCTGCGTTACACCGATCCGAATGGCGTGGTCTGGATTGCACCAGCTGGGTCGGTGATCGATGGCGCGTCGATTCCGCGCGCCCTCTGGTCGTTCATGGGCGGGCCGTTCGAGGGCAAATACCGAAACGCGTCCGTCCTCCACGACGTCGCCTACGACCAAAAGAACAAACCTCCGGCCGTGGTAGACCGGATGTTTTACAACGCGATGCGCTGCAGCGGCGTCAGCGCCGTCGAAGCCAAAACGATGTATTACTCGCTGCTCCGGTTTGGCCGGCACTGGAAGTTCTCCGTCAAGAAGGCGAAGCCGGTGTTGCCCGATTCAACGCCCGATCTCCTGAACCGCGAACCGCGGACCACGACCGTCGACCCGTCGGAAGTCGGCGCCATCCAGCAATGGATCCGCCAAAACGATCCGAGCCTCGACCAGATCGAGTCACGCGTGGACGGGAAAGCGAGATAATCGGTACAGTTTCCCCGGCCCCCACAGCGCGCGGCCCGGCTTCGCGCCCGTATGCTCACCATCTTTCAGGACCTGCACGCCGTTCACCAAAACGTGCTTCATCCCGACCGCATACTGGTGCGGCTTCTCGAAGGTCGCCCGATCTCCCACCGTGGCCGGATCGAACATCACCACATCGGCAAACATCCCCTCTTTCAAGAGGCCACGATGATCGAGGCCGAGGTTCGTCGCGGGTAATCCGCTCAATTTCCGGATCGCGTCTTCGAGGGTGAGCGCCTTGTCTTCACGCACATACTTTCCCAGGACGCGCGCGAAATTGCCGTAAGCGCGGGGATGACAATTCGATTTCAGGAAGTTCCCTTCCGGCGCCTGGGAGGCTTCGTCCGATCCGAACGAAACCCACGGTTTCACGATCTCCTTCTTCACGTTTTCTTCCGTCATGAGAAAGTAGATCGAATCGATCCGCGACTCGTCTTCCGCAATCAAATCCATCGCGGTGTCGATTGGATCTTTTCCGCGCATCTTCGCGACCTCGGCGAGCGATTTGCCGGTGAGCGGCTTTAGCTTTTCCGAGTGGAACCCGGAGAGGAGAATTTTCTCCGGCGAACCCGCGGCAAGATAGAGGTTTTCCCATTTGTCGCTTGGCGTTTGGACTTCGGTTTTGATTTTTGCACGGGTCTCCGGATCGCGCAGCCGTTTGAACAAAGCCGGATAACCGCCGTCCTCCGTCCAGGGCGGCAAACAGGCGTCGAGTCCGGTGCCGGCCGCGGTATAGGTGTACATGTCGGCGGTGATTTTTAACCCGGTTTTGCGCGCCTGCTCGATCTTGGCCAGCATCGCGTCCGCCTTGTTCCAGTTCGGCTGGCCGGCCGCCTTGATGTGATAAATCTCCGCCGGAATGTTCGCTTCCTTGCTGATCCGCAGCAGTTCGTCGATCGCTTCCAGCAACCGGTTTCCTTCGCTTCGCATGTGCGAGATGTATTTCCCTTTGTATTTCGCGGCGACTTTGCAGAGCTCGATCAACTCCTCCGTCTTCGCGTAAAAGGCCGGCGGATAGATCAGTGACGAACCAATCCCGAGCGCGCCCGCTTCCATCTCCTGCCGGACAAGCTGACGCATTTGCTCCAGTTGCTCGGGACTCGGCTGTTTGTCTTCGAGCCCGATAACGAAGTCGCGGATCGTCGTCGCGCCCACAAACGACGCGACATTGCAGGAGACGCCGCGCTGCTCGAGGTAGGATAGGTATTCCGAAAGCGTGCTCCACTTGATCTCGTACTTGATATCACCCTGGTCGTGAAGCATCCGCTCCTTCATTCGGTCGTTGAGGGGGCCCATGGAAGTGCCTTCGCCCATGATCTCCGTCGTCACGCCTTCTCGGATTTCGCTTTGGGAGCGACCATCCTCGATCAACGACTCCGTCGACCAGGAAAGCATGTTTATGAAGCCCGGGGCGACGGCCAGCCCTTTCGCGTCGATCATGGAATTCGCCGATTCCGGTGGAAAATTTCCGAGGCCGACAATGCGGTCCCGCCGGATCGCCACATCGATCACCCTCGGCTTTTCGCCCGTGCCGTCGTAGACCGTCCCGCCTTTTATGACGACATCGAACTTCTCGACGGCCGGCGTCTGGGATGGTTCGACTCCGCGACTGATGGAAGTGAGCGCGAGGGAAATCAGGGCGACCTGAAGAAAAATCTTATTCATAGCTGATCTCTTTTATCTCAAGCGTCTCCTGGCCCGAAGGAAATTTGAAGCGAATCAGCTCGCCCCGTTTCCGATTCAAAACCGCCTTCGCTATGGGCGACATCCAGCTGACCCAATTGTTCTCCACATCCGTCTCGTCCACGCCCACGATGCGGTAGGTCGTCTCCTCGCCATTCGACTCGCGAACCGTCACCCTTGCTCCAAAGCGAACCACGTCCTCCGAACCGCCCGGAGGCCCAACGATCTCGGCTGATTGCAAACTTTCCTCGAGCTGCCTGACGCGTTGATCCAGCCGCGCGAGCTGTCGTTTTGCATCCGGATCGTCGCGGGCGTCGATCAATTGCGGCCGGGTCACTTCAACGAGCCGCTGGAGTTCATCACGCAATCGTTGGGCGCCTGCCGGCGTAATGTAATTCTTGGCTCCCGGCGATAGGGGTGACGTTGTCAGCGGAACATCGGGGATGTCCGGCCCTTCGTTCTCGTCCCGCGTAAACGCTTTGCTCACCGTGAAAGCTTCAAGAAGCGGCGGTTTGAAACCGCCGATAAAGACAGACGGCGATTTCAAATCGCCGCTCCTTGTTCCTGAGAATCATCGCTTGGGCGACGACGACGGACTCGGCGATGCGATTGGGAACGCGAACGTGGAACTCGGCGACGGCCCGGGTGCAACCGGACTGCCTGATGGGGCGGGCGTGGCCGAGGGCGTAGGACTCGGCGTTGGTGTCGGAGTCGGCAGCGGCGGAATGATGTTTTCCCAGTGATGTAAGGGCACGCTCGCCCCGCCGATTTCTTTGACGAGCGCATCGCTGCGCGCCAAAAGCTTTTCCAGGTCAGGCGGGCCGAACGGCGTCTCAGCTGTGCCCGGAAAAACCAAGTAGGTCACCTTGAGATCGCTCACCGGCCGGTTGTAAGCGGTCGCGGCCGAGTTCAGTTCCTTGGCAATTCGCAGCGAAGCCTCTCCCGCTTTGTCCGACGGTCCGATGTCGCCCACGATCGCCGGGAAAATCCGGTCGCCGAAAATCACGAGCGCGTAATCGCCGACCTTCCCCCCATCCGCTTTCCCCAGGCCCGACGGCAACACGATGTAGGGATCGGTGGCCCCGATCAGAAAGCTATACTTCTTCAACGTCTCAATCTCGTCGCGGACAGCGGCTATCCCGGCTTTGAGCTCCTTTTTCCGTTCCGGCGCGGTCGTTTTCACCGCCAGCTCATTTTCGTAACGTTTCAATCTTTCTTCCGCCGGGCCGATATACGGATTGGGAATCTGGCTCTTTTTTGGCCAACGATAACTCGTGACCGGCTTGAAGTTCGTCGACAACCCCGAGCCGGCTGGGAGGCGATCGGAATCGGAGCCATCGGCGTCGACGTCCATGTCGGCCTGCAACAGGACGACCCGGCGCTTCGTTTCCGGATGGCGCAACTGCAGCACGGTCTGGCAATCGTAAAAGTTGTGCCGCGACAAAAGCTGCTCGAGCCGGACCAGGTTCTCTTTCAGGTTCCGCAGCTTCGTATCGTAGAGCTCCTTGAAAAAAGGCGAGACGGATTCCGGCGTGATCATGGCCGCGAGACCGGGAAGAAGGCGCGGCAGCTCGGGATTGACCTTGGCCAGATCCTCAACGGTGGCATTCGGCGCCGGCACGCGGGTATGCAGCTTCAATTCCAGGACGTAGCTCTGGGGATCGGCCCGCTCGTCCGAAGCCGCGCCGCCCGGCGTCGGCTCGACGGAAGCGTGAACGGTGATGCCGCTAAATAATTTGGCGGTATCCAGCTTTCCGGTGATGACCGGAATCTTCGGCGACGGTGCCGGGGTCGGCGATTTCTCCGGGATCTCGATCTCGACCGGCGTCTCGGGCGAAACCTGCTTGCGATGCCATTGCTCGAGCGAGATCCAGCGCAGGACGATCGCGCTCAGGACTGCCGCGAGCAGAACCGACGCGAAAAAACGCAGGGTCCTGAGACGAATTTTTCGCACGCCGAGTCGGTTACTTTTTTATCCAGGCGACGATCACCACGATGACACCGATCGCGCTCAGGATGGCCATCAATCCAGCCGGCATGATTTTGCCGGTTTGCATGAAATTCGGGATGAACCTGCCCGCGAGGAGAAGGGAAACCACGCCGGCGACGATCAATCCAAGGACGACGTTTCCTAAAAGCAAAAACGCGGCCGCCAGGAGGGCGGCGCCGGAGATCCCGCCCGCGATGATCGAGGCGGTGCTGCCCGCTTTGACATAACCGATCACGCCACCCACGATCGTGAGGAGCCCGAAGATGATGAAATAGATTTTTGCCGGTCCAATCATGGTGCCGCATCGGTAAGCCAATCCCGCCGTGGTGTCCAGTTGCGGAGCCGAGTTCTTCCTGAGAGCGGCCACCACAGGCCCAAATCGCACTTGCGTCGTGCTTTGGGCCAACGCACACTCGCCGGTGAAATGAGCCGTCGCCTGTATCACTGCCGGGCAGCCCTGCGCGCGATCGTCGCCGCCGGATGCCTGGGCGCATTCCTTTTCGCGGTGGCTCTGTCCGCGATTCCGCAACTGCACGAGCAGATCCATTCCACGACCAACTCGCCGAATCACGAATGCGCGGTGACGCTACTCTCCTCCGGCAACTTCCAGCACACCCCGGTGGCGACGATCTCGCTCGCTCCGCCGGCCCGGCCCCAGGCCCTCGCCTACATTTCCCGCAGCTTTTGTCTGGTCACGGCGCATCTCGAGTTTTCACTGCTCGAACACGCGCCGCCGGCCATTTCCTGACCCATTGGTCCCTCCCCGCTTAGGTGGGGCGCCAGCCTTGTCGCGCGTTCCGCGGGCTGCCGAACCAATGTGCGCCGAATGCAAGCGATCGGTTCAGAAATGTCGGGCCCATGGTCCGATCCCGTCAGGAAAACCAAATGAAAATTCTCATCTATGTGGCGCTCGCCCTCGGCGTGGCCGCGCGGGTCTCTGCCCAAACGGCGGAACCTTCGCCAGTCTCCTCTTCGCCGGCGACGAGCGCCGAAGTCGAAGCGCTCCGCGAGGAAGTGCGTTCGCTCAAGGAGCTGGTGCAGACGTTGCAACAACAGGTGAAAAGTCAGCCGGCGCCGGATAAGTCCAATCCCGATCAGCCTCTCCTCCCGGAAAATCCAGAGAAACAAACTGCCGAAACTTCCAGTTTGCCCGCGCCCTCCTCACCGTCGAGCACGCCGCTGTTTCCGACAACCGACTCCGCCGTGGTTTCTTCAGCGCCGGCGGTCAATGCCAACGGCACGACGACCTTTCCTACCAGCGACGAATCGGTGACGACGGCGCCGACAACGACCGCAAGCACGGACACGACGTCGCCGCTTACCCAGCCGATCTCCATTCTCGGCGGCGGCAACAACAAGAACTACATGAACATCTCGTTCGATTCCGTCTTCGCCCTGGCGGCATCGAGTGAACGGCACCTGGATCGGATCGAAGTGGGCGATCACGACCCGCAGCAGCGCGGCTTCAATGCCCGCAACGCCGAGATCGCCCTCGATGGCGCGGTCGATCCGTACTTCCAGGGGTTCGCGAACATTGTCCTGAAGCTGGACGACAATAACGAAACCGAGATCGAGCTCGAGGAAGCATTCCTCCAGACGTCGAGCCTGCCCTACGGCTTGCAGATAAAAGCCGGACAGTTCTTCGATCCGTTCGGACGCATTAATGCCACCCATCCTCATACCTGGGAATTCGCCGACTCGCCGCTGGTAAATGGGCGCTTGCTCGGACCGGACGGCTTGCGCGGGGTGGGCGCGCAGGTTTCCTGGACCCTCCCCACGCCCTGGTATTCGCAACTGCTCTTCGCCGTCCAGAACGGGCGGGGCGGAACGGCCTATTCGTTCCGCAATCCCGGCGAGGACGGATTGTTCTTCAGCCGCTGGACGATCGACCGCGACGCGAGCGCGCTTCACGACATGCTGTACGTGCCGCGGTTCGAGACTTCGTTTAACCCGAGCGACACGCAGACGGTATTGCTCGGGGCGTCCGGCGCGTTCGGGATGAACGACACTGGCTCCGATAATCATACCCAGATTTACGGCGCCGATCTTCTTTACAAATGGAAAAGCTCCCACGCGGAAGGCGGTTTCCCCTTTGTAAAATGGCAGACCGAAGCGCTCTATCGCCGCTTCGAAGCGGGCCGCGGTTTCGACGATTCTTTCCCGGTCGAAGAGACGTTCCGTGACTGGGGTTTCTATTCGCAGGTGCTTTGGGGATTCAAGAAAGGATGGGTCGCCGGCGTCCGCGGCGACTATCTGCACATGCAGGAATCGGCCTTCACCGATGACGAAACGCGGCAATCGCGCTCCCGGATCTCCGCAGACCTGACCTGGTATCCGACTGAGTTCTCGAAGATTCGTCTCCAATACAATCACGATTTCCTGGATGAGAACGCGTTCCTCGCCAGCCGCGAGGCCGATTCAATCTTCCTCCAGTTCGAGTTCATCCTTGGCGCCCACGGCGCCCACAAATTTTAGAAACTCATGCAAAAACATATGAAACGAATTCTTGTCACAGCTTGCTTGCTAGTTACCGCGGCGCTGTCCGCTCACGCCAAACTGAAAGTTGTCGCCACCCTGCCCGATTTGGCTTCGCTCGCTCGTGAACTTGGCGCCGATAAGGTCGAGGTGAGCGTTCTGGCGAAACCGACCGAGGACTCGCACTTCGTCGACGCGCGCCCCAGCTTCGTCGTCCAACTGCGCGATGCCGATGTCCTGATCGACGGCGGCGCCGAATTGGAGATCGGCTGGCTGCCGCCGCTTCTCCAAAACGCGCGCAACTCGAAGATCGATGTGGGCCAGCCCGGCCGCGTCCAGGCTTCACAAGGCGTCCGTTTGATGAACGTGCCGGGGAACATCACGCGCGCCGCGGGTGATGTTCACGCCCTCGGTAATCCGCATTTCATGTCGGATCCGATCATAGCGAAAACTGTCGCGGCGCATATCGCGCGCGCGTTCACGGCGGTGGACGAAAAGAACACACTCATTTACGACGCGAACTTCAAAAAGTTCGAAGCGACCATCAATGCCAAACTCCAGGAATGGGGTGCGGCCATGCTGCCATTCAAGGGACAAAACGTGGTCGCGTATCACGATTCCTGGCCCTACTTCGCTCACCGGTTCGGCGTGAATATCGACACGTTCCTCGAACCGAAACCGGGCATTCCGCCATCGCCATCGCATCTCGCGGAGGTCATCGAGAAAATGAAGGCACAGAAGATCAAAGCGATCATCGTCGAGCCGTTTCACGACCGGAAAATTGCCGAGAAAGTCGCGAGCGCTACCGGCGCCAAAGTCGTGGATTTCGCCCAGTATCCCGGCGGGCTGCCCGGTACAGACTCATACGTGAAACTCATCGACAAGTTGGTCGCGAACCTGTCAGCAGCGCTCAAGTGAATGGTGACTAGTGATCCGTGAATAGAAACACCGCCATCATGCACCATTCACCAGTCACCGATCACCATTCACATCCAGGAGAAAACTCATGTGGGAAATAATGTTCTGGCCGAGCGCCGCCTGCATTCTCCTCCCCTGGCTGCTCGTTTATCTTGGCCTCCACGTCGTTCAGCGCGGCATCATTTTTATCGACATCGCCATGGCCCAGATGGCGTCCCTCGGGATATGCGTGGGCGTCCTTCTCGGTTACGAGCCGGAAAGCATCCTCTCCTACGCGCTCGGAGTCTGCGTGACCCTCCTGGGCGCCGCCCTATTTGCCGTCACCGGAAAGCGGACCAGCCAGGTTTCCCAGGAAGCGATCATCGGCATCACCTACGTCGTGGCCGCGGCCGCCGCCGTGCTCCTGCTCAGCCGGTCCGCCCATGGCAACGAAGAAATCCGCAACATGCTCGTGGGCGACATCACCGTGGTAAGCGCGGCGGAAGTCTGGAAATGCCTTGCTGTCTTTCTCGCCGTAGGTGCCGTTCATTTTGTCTTCCGGAAGAATTTCCTCCTGGTTTCTTTTCAGCGAGACGAAGCTTATCGGCGCGGCTGGCGGGTGCGCTGGTGGGATTTTTTCTTTTACGCCACCTTCGGCATCGTGGTGACGATTTTCGTCCGGGTCGCCGGGGTTTTGCTCGTGTTCAGCTATTTGATTGTGCCCGCGGTTTGCGCGGTCACCGTCGTGCGCTCGAATCCGGCCCGGCTCCTCGTCGGCTGGGGGATCTCGCTGGTTGGTGGGATTGCAGGCCTGTTCTTCTCGTACTGGGGCGATTTCCCTTCGGGGGCGGCAATCGTTTGTACTTTTGGCGCGTTGCTTGTGCTCGCCTCGCTGGTCGCCTTGTTGAGGCCACGGAAAGCTTCGGCGTCGTAGTTTCCCACGCCGCCTCCTCACCTGAGTCGGCGGTTACAAACCGCCGCTCCTTGAAGCTTTCCCGCCGCGCCGCTTTAGTGACACAGACATGCATTCATTTCATTACCGCGAGGGCGAACTATCCTGCGAAAACGTGTCGCTCTCGGCCGCCGCGAAGGAGTTCGGCACGCCTCTCTATGTTTATAGCTCCGGCACAATTCTCGATCACTATCGCCGGCTCGACGCCGCGCTCGGGGAGCTCGATCACCTGGTTTGCTACGCGGTCAAAGCGAATTCGAACGGCGCAATCCTGGGTCTGCTGGCGGAGGCCGGAGCTGGGTTCGACATCGTCTCGGGCGGCGAATTGTTCCGTGTCCTCCGAGCTGGGGGCTCCGCCGACAAGTGCACCTTCGCCGGCGTCGGCAAATCGCAGGAGGAAATCGAATACGCCCTCGATGAAGGCGTTTTCTGTTT
Source organism: Chthoniobacterales bacterium (assembly GCA_035274845.1). Taxonomy (NCBI): domain Bacteria; kingdom Pseudomonadati; phylum Verrucomicrobiota; class Spartobacteria; order Chthoniobacterales; species Chthoniobacterales bacterium. The sequence goes on along the minus strand of DATENU010000002.1, from coordinate 15,249 downwards.
CAATGTCGAAAGCGAAGCGGAATTGGAATGGATCGATCGCGTCGCGCGCGCTAAAGGCGTTCGAGCGCCGATCGCGCTACGAGTAAACCCGGACGTCGATGCCAGCACGCATCGCTACATCTCGACCGGACGAAGCGAAAACAAATTTGGGATCGCGCTAGATCGCATCGTGGCGATTTATGAAAAGGCCGCGCGCCTGCCGAACCTCCGCCTTCGCGGAATCCAGATGCACATTGGTTCGCAGATCACGGCCGCGAAACCATTCGCGGAAGCGATTACGAAAGTCGGCCCCCTCGTTCGCGAACTGAAACAAAGGCACGAACTCGAGTTCTTCAGCGTCGGCGGCGGGATGGGCATCATTTATCGGCGCGCGCTGGAAAGTGGTTCGGGAAAATGGTGGCACGACCATGGCGGCGAAGATTCCGCGTTCAGCGTGGCCGATTACGCGGCGGCGATCGTGCCACCTCTCCGCGAACTTGGTTTGCGCGTGCTGCTCGAGCCGGGCCGGTTTCTCGTGGGCAATGCCGGCATCCTGCTCACCCGGGTCCGCTACTTGAAACAAACCGCAAATAAGAAATTTGTGATCGTCGACGCGGGTATGAACGATCTGATTCGGCCCGCCCTTTATCAGAGCTATCACGAGATCGTCCCGGTGCGGGAGAGTGGGAATGACGCGCGCGAAGTTGTCGATATTGTGGGCCCGGTTTGCGAGAGCGGCGATTTTTTTGCCCAGGACCGTGATCTGCCGCCGGTGAAGGAAGGCGACCTTCTCGCGCTCATGAGCGCCGGCGCCTATGGGTTCACCATGGCGTCGAATTACAATTCGCGGCCCTTGCCGGCCGAAGTCCTGGTCACGGGCGACCAAAGCTCGCTTATCCGGCGACGCCAGACGATGGAAGACGTCGTTCGCGAAGAATGCTGAACATCCTCATCGTGCTCGTGCTCGTGCTCGGTGCTCCCTTGCCTTCGATCCCGAGCACGAGCAGGAGCACGATTACGAAGGGAAATGGCCGCCGGCCAGTTGCAAGCGACCCCATCCCAGCATAAATACTGCTCCCAACCTTGCGATGAAACGCCTGCTTCCCATTCTCCTTCTTTTCGCCCTGTTCCTGGCCCGGAATGCCTCTGCCGCGGCCCCCGTCCAGGGCGAATATGTTTTGCTCGTAGGCGGTCCTTCCTTGATGCAATGGGAGAAATACAAACAGCAGCCGCACGATCATTGGTGGGCCAATTTCATCCGGGCCGCCCGGATTCGGACCGAGCAGATTCGCGCGACCGCCGGGCCTGATGCCAAGATTACATGGCTTGTTTACGGCCAGGGCTACAAGGATCGCATGCAGCAGGAGAAACAGGACTTGTTCGCCCTCATCGGCAGCGTCCGCGACAAATTCAACCTGAAGCTGATCTATTTCTCGAAGGGCGACGAGGTCATCAATTACCTCAACAATGGCCAGCCGCGGGACACGCTGAAGGTAGCCGATTTCGAATACTTCGGCCATTCGAACCGCGCCTGCTTTATGTTCGATTATAGCAGCAACATCGAGAGCGCCTGCAAATCGTGGTTACACGAGGATGAGCTGAAGAAAATCAACGGTCGCGTATTTGCCCGGGGCGCTTTTGCCAAAAGCTGGGGCTGCCACACCGGGGAAAGCATGTCCAAGAAGTGGCTGGCCGCGACCGGCGTTCCCATGTGGGGCGTGATTGGCAAGACTCAGTACATGATGGACGAGCTGCCCATCATCGTCGGCCAAAACGCCAAGTGGGTTAACCGATAGCGGCAATCTCCCGCAACAGACCCGGGCCGCGATAGACGTAGCCGGTATAGACCTGGAGGAGTTGCGCGCCGGCCTCCCATTTTTCCCGGGCGCTTTCCGCGTCAACAATTCCGCCGGACGCGATAACCGGAAGTCGCGAGCGCGCCGTAATGGCACGCACCATCTCGGTGGATTTTTGCCGAAGCGGTCGGCCGCTGAGACCGCCTTGCTGATCATGGGATGGAGGGATAGCCGAGTGATCCAGCGTGGTGTTCGTAGCGATAATCCCGGCGATATCGTTCTGCTCTGAGATGCCGATGACCTCCTCGAGCTCCGGAAGCGAAAGATCAGGGGCAATTTTCAGGAGAACCGGCTTGCGGCTAGCCTGGTTTTCCGAGCGAATGGAACCCAATAATTCTTCCAGGGCATCCTTTCCCTGCAACGAACGAAGGCCGGGCGTGTTCGGCGAACTGACGTTGAGCACGACGTAATCGGCCTGCGCCGAGAGCAGGCGAAAAGAGTAAAGATAATCCTCCGTCGCCTCCTCGATCGGCGTGATTTTCGATTTGCCGATATTGATTCCGACCGGAATTTTCGGCCAGCGCCCACTGTCACGCACTTCTCGCAACCGGGCCGCAACTACGTCGGCCCCGTCATTGTTGAAGCCGAGCCGATTGATCAACGCCTCCTGTTCAGAATAGCGAAAGATGCGCGGCTTGGGATTGCCCGGCTGGGATTTCGCCGTCACTGTGCCGATCTCGACAAGGCCAAATCCCAGCGCGGCCAGGGCTGGAATTGCGACGCCATTCTTATCAAAGCCCGCGGCGAGACCGATTGGATTGGGGAAAGTAAGGCCGAAAAGCCTCTTCGGATTCGGCTCGGGCGCAAACCGCTCGAGTTGACGCAGCATGCTGGGACGGGTGGAGGCGGCCCGAAGAGCGCGGATCGCAAGATTGTGCGCGGCTTCGGCGGACAGGGTGAAGAGCGCCGGCCTAACGACGAATTTATACATGTCGCTGGCGATCATCTTCGGAATCTCTCGAAAGGCGCGGCGTGAGAGTTGTTCATTTCCCGATGCAGAACTGGGCGAAGAGCGCGTCCCGGACTTCTTCCGGTGTCGCCGCTCCGGTAATTTCATCGAGAGCGCGCACCGCCTCTCGCAAATCGACGACGACATATTCCGGCGCAAAAGCGGATTCCATGGTGCCAGCCGCGAGATCGCAGGCGCTGAGCACGCGGCGGAGGCAATCGCGGTGCCGCGTGTTGATCGCCACCGCGCTTTCCGGGCGGAGGTGTTTTTCGGAAATTCTGGCGAGGATCGCTTCCTCCAACCCTTCGAGCCCTCGCTCGGAAAGGCAGCAAATTCGCAGAGCATCGACGCCAGCCCAGTCGGGATGCTCCGGAAGGTCGCTTTTGTTGAGGAGCACGATCTGAATTTGTTCCGTGGAATTAGCCTTAAAGTCCGCCGGCTTCGCCACGCTGCGATCGAGCACTTGAAGGAGAAGATCGGCGCCGGCGAGAGAGCGCCGCGTGCGAGCCATTCCTTGTCGCTCGATTTCGTCGTCCGATTCGCGCAGGCCGGCCGTATCGAGCAAACGAATCGGAATACCGTGGAGGTTGATGACTTCGTCGATGGTATCGCGCGTCGTGCCAGGCTGTTCGCTGACAATCGCGCGCTCGTAGCCGAGCAGGCGATTGAGCAGACTCGATTTCCCGGCGTTTGTCGGGCCGTAAATCACCGCGCGAAGCCCCTCCCGCAAAACCCGGCCTTGATCCGCGGTGGCGACCAGGGCGCGCACTTGTTCCCGAATCGCATCCAGCCGTGCTCTCAACTTCGCGCCTTTATCCGGCGCGATGCCTTCTTCCGGAAAATCGATGGCGGCTTCCAGGTGCGCGAGGAGGTCCACCAGCGCCTTTCGAATGCCGGCAATTTTTTCTCCGAGCGCGCCTTCGAGTTGTTCCCGTGCTGACCGCAACGCAAGATCGCTTCGGGCCCGGATCAAATCCATGACGGCTTCCGCCTGAGTAAGATCCATCTTGCCATTGAGAAAGGCGCGCTCTGTAAATTCGCCCGGCCGCGCTCCGCGCGCTCCGGCCCGGAGACAGGTTTCCAGCACCTGGGCGGTGACCAGGATGCCGCCATGACAACTGATCTCAACCACATCCTCACCGGTGTAGCTCGCCGGCGCGCGGTGGACCGCGAGCATCACCTGGTCGATCACGCGATCGCCTTCAATAATTTCACCCAGCCGTTGCGTATGAGTGGGGAAATCGGAGGGATTTTCCGGCCCGCGATAAATGCGATTCGCGATGGCAATTGCGGCCTCGCCCGAGATGCGAACCAGGGCAACCGCGCCCTCTCCCGCGGGAGTGGAAATAGCGGCAATCGTCTCCCCCGGAAGCTCCGACTCGCTAGAATCAGTCACGCCGAACCACTCCGCAACGCTTCCCGCAAGGCCGCGATGCAGCGTTGATTCTGTTTCATGGTGCCGACGGAAATTCGAATCCACTGGGGCAGATCATATCCTTTCAAAGCGCGCACAATGACCCGCCGGGCGAGTAATTCCCGGAAGACTTTTGCCCCATCGCCAACGTTCACGAGAATAAAATTCGCGACGCTTGGCACGAAGCGAAGGTTCATCGCGCCCAGCTCTTTCTCCAGATACTCGCGGCCTTCGTCCGTGACCCGTTTGGTCTCGCGGCGGTGTTCCTCATCGCCGAGACTGGCGAGCGCTGCGATCTGGCCAAGGCCGTTCACGTTGAACGGCTGTCGCGTTTTTTGCAGGACCTGAATCAGCTCTGGGCGGGCAATCGCATACCCGACGCGCAAACTGGCGAGACCCTGCATTTTCGAAAAAGTGCGGAGGACGGCCACATTGCGGCCCGCGCGGACGAAGCGCAACGTATCGGGCGGATCATCGAGGTATTCGAAATAGGCCTCATCGAAAACTACGACAATGTTTTCCGGCACGCGCTCCATGAACCGGTCGATGGCGTCCTGTCCTACGAGGGTGCCGGTCGGATTATTTGGATTCGCGATGAAAATGAGGCGCGTTTTCGGCGTGATGGCGGCCAGAATTCCCTCGAGATCGTGGCAGAGATCGGGACTCGGCACTTCGATCGTCCGGGCGCCCAGGACCTCCGCGACGAGTTTGTAGGCGATGAACGCATGCTGCGAAGTGATGACGTCATCACCGCGATCCAGGAAAGCGTGGCCAAGGAACTCGATGATCTCGTTCGATCCACTGCCAAGAATGAGATGATCGCGGCTGAGACCGAGTTTTGCCGCGAGCGCCTCCCGCAGATAATAGCCCCCGCCGTCCGGATAAAGGTGCGAGGAGTCGAGCGCGGCCCGCATCGCCATCAGGGCCTTGGGTGAAGGCCCGAGGGGGTTCTCATTGGAGGCGAGTTTGATGATTTCGTCCGCATCCGCCCCCAGCTCGCGCGCGGTCTCCTCGATGGGTTTGCCCGGCTCATAAACGGACAGCGCGCGCAATTGCGGGTTGGCGATATCCCAGATGGATGACATGCGGGTGAATCTTAGGTGGAATTTGAAAGATGAACAGCACCGCGATGGCGCGAAGTCCGAGCGCGATTATCGGCTGAGCTTGAGATCAAAGTGATGCGAAGTGATTTCCATTCCGCGATTGAGATAAAAGCGGTGGGCGGCGAATCGCTGGACCCCCGAATCGAGCGTGAGGTGCTCGCAATCGTTCTCCCTGGCGTGCTCGACGAGCCAATCAAAGAGAGCGGCGCCAAATCCCCGGGAACGATCGGAATCGTGCGTGACCAGATCGTCGATATAAAGGGTGCGGCCCGAGAAGAGCATGTTGAAAATGCGAAAGCCGGCCACGGATCGGACGACCCGGTCGAGTTCGAGATAGGCAAGCTGATATCCCTCTTTCTGCTGTTGAAGAACGCGGGCGGCGAAATCAATTGCCTCGATGTGCGGGCGCAACTCTCGCATCACCGCGCTGCACCGGCCGATCTGCTCCGGCGTTTTCGCCAGCGCAATCTTCCAGGGAGATGGCCTGATTTTCGGCATGAGATTTCTTCGCCTGTCGCACCGCGAGATCAAGGGCAGGATTTAACGAAAATCGCGAGAGGTGCTCCTGACAAAAAAGCTTTCCGGCCATCGCGATCTGCCCGAACCTTGGGCCGTTATGAACAGCCTTCAGTTTCTCGCCGAGACGCACGTGTTCGGAATTTTGATTCACCCGTGGAAAATCGTGGGCTTGAGCGGAAGCCTCGTCTTCGGCCTGCGCTTTCTCATCCAATGGATCGCGTCGGAACGCGCCCGTAAAAGCGTGATCCCGTTCGGTTTTTGGGAGTGCAGCGCGCTCGGCAGCCTGCTGATGCTGAGTTATTTTGCGATCTACCAGCGGGATTCCGTGGGCGTCCTGAGCACGGCCATGCCGCTGCCGATTTACCTGCGGAACCTCTACTTTCGTTATACGCACCGGGCTCCCCAGCACCCGGGAAACGCGCCGCGCCCACCAGAGTAGATGGCGACAGCACGCTTTACCTCAACGGCACGAATATCATAAAATGACGCTTCCATGATCTCTCGCGAGCAGATCATTTATCTTGATAACAACGCCACCACGCAACTGGATCCCGCCGTGGTGGAGGAGATGCTGCCGTACCTGACGGATTACTTCGGTAATCCCTCGAGTGGCTACACTTTTGGGGCCCAGGTCCGCCGGGCAATCGACCTGGCGCGGGAACGGGTCGCCGCGCTCCTGGGATGCGAACCCAGAGAGATCGTTTTCACGAGCTGCGGAACGGAGTCGAATAACGCGGCGGTTAATTCAGCGCTCCAACTCGATCCGTCACGCCAGCACGTGGTGACGACCGCCGTCGAGCATAGTGCCACCCGGCGGCATTGCGAGACGCTTTCGAAACGCGGTGTCTCAACTACGGTCCTTCCGGTAGACGGCAAGGGAAACCTGGATCTCGATGAGCTGGAAAACGCGATCACGCCTCGCACCGCGATTGTCACCGCCATGTGGGCCAACAACGAGACCGGCGTCCTGTTTCCCATCCAGGAAATAGCAGAGATCGCGCGCAGGAAACGGGTCCTTTTTCATACCGACGCCATCCAAACCGTGGGGAAAATTCCGATTCAGCTGGCCGGCTCGACGATCAATTCGCTCTCCCTTTCCGCGCACAAGCTGCATGGCCCGAAAGGGGTCGGTGTCCTTTACGTGAACAAACGATCGGCCTTTAAGCCGACTCTTATTGGTGGGAGCCAGGAGAATAATCGGCGCGCCGGAACAGAAAACGTGGCGTCAATTGTGGCTTTAGGGAAAGCGGCTGAATGCGCCGCAGCGGCCCTGGAGGAAGAAGCCACCCGCGTCCGCGAGATGCGCGATCGTTTCGAGGCGGGTCTGCTGGAAAAGGTGCCGGATACTTTCGTAAATGGGGATTCGGTGGCGCGCCTTCCCAACACCTCGAATCTCTCGTTCGCCGGAATAGAATCGGATGCGGCCCTGGTATTGTTCGATCGACATCATCTCTGTTGCTCGGCCGGCTCGGCTTGCCGCACCGGATCTTTGGAGGCGTCGCACGTCCTGCGTGCCATGAATCTGAGCCCGGAACGGACTCGAGGCAGCATGCGCTTTTCCTTTGGGCGCTTCAACACCGAAGCAGAAGTAGATCGGGCCTTGGAGATCATTCCGGCGGTGATCGCGCAGCTGCGCGAACTATCGCCGGCCTCGCTCGCGTGGGAAAAGGTTATTGCCTAACCGGCGACCGCCGCTTTTTAGCGCGACGCTGCATCAAAACGGTAAGACCGACGGCGATAAACGAACTTACCGACGCCGAAATGGCGGGGTTGATCTCCGGCACCGGCGTAAAGGTAAGGTCGCCAATACCAATGTCCTGGTAGCGGGGCGCACCAGCGGTGTTGCCGAAGGTAAAGTACAGGTCCGTGATGAGCGTGGAACCGAAGCTAATGGTTGCGTTGCCGTTCGAGGAATTATTCGCCGAAGCAGCATTGCCAGTAAGGGTCTGGGTCAACCCGGAACCGCCCGGAGTGACCGCGGAACCGAGATTGGTGATCGTCGCAGCGACATGAGTTCCATCCGGCGCGACGCCGTAAATGTTGCTGATGATGTCGCTGTTCGTCGTCACATCGATATCGAAAATGGTGAAGGAAACGTTGTTGGCGCCTGGCAGGTTCCCCGCGGTGCCGCCGGTGAAGCTGAAATGAACGGTCAGGTTGCTGTTGGTGTGTAGATTAGCCGCGATGACCAGCGAGTTCTGAGCCGGGACCAGGCCGCCCGTCATCGTTTGATTGATGGCCGGAGTCATGGTCCCCGTGGTCGGATCATTCGTGAAAACACCGGGGTTTTGACTCGTGACCGCGACGGTCACGTCATTGAAGGCATCGCCGTTCAGGTTAAAGGAATTCGAGAGGGAACCGGGTGTCCAGGTAACGCCGTCCCAATCGAGAACGAGAGCCTTGGCCGGTACAACCCAAGCCACCAGCAGCAAAGCCAGTGAAAGGCCGAAAACGGCCACGGCGCGATGGCGGGAAACACCCATATAATTCCCATAAAGCTACTCTCGGGCCACCTTGAGAATCTAAACGCATATCCCGTTGAATATGCGTTGTTTATGTTTTTAGAATAAAAACAAAATAGCCTAGACTCCCCTCAAACTCCTGATTTGAAGCGCACCCTAGGGCAACGATGCCCCTAACTCGCTGATGGCGCCGATCAGCTCCCCGCTTTTGCCGGGTTTATCGATCACCCGATCGACCTGAAGTTCGGCGTAGCGTTGCCGGTCTTCGGGACTCAGCGAATTGGCAAAGACGATGATCTTTCCCTCGAAACCGGCGGATCGCGCCTCCTGGACCACGCCAAAGCCATCCAGACGCGGCATCCGCGTGTCAGTGACGATGAGTTGGAAGTAGGCGGGATCTTCTTCCACGCGAGAGACCGCCGAGCGGCCGTCCGTGGCCACCTCCACATGGTGTCCGGCGGATTGCAATGTCTTCGACAACATGTCGAGAACGAGAACGTTGTCGTCCGCACAGAGGACGCGAAGCGGCCGCGCTGGTTCGATCATTGGCTGGTCATCGCGCGAAGCTGCGCCGTCAGAAACCAAATCGGACGCCGACAACACGAGCCGGAATTAGCGGAAGAGGTTTTATGCCGATTTGGCGGCATGCTTGCGCCAGGCCCCAACGGAGAAGACGAGCAAAAGCAGGGCGGCCACCGGCAGGATCGCATTCATCTCGGGCACTGGCGGAAGGTCGGCCCGAATCGAGACCGGCAGAACGTCATCCGCCATGGATACCACCGAGTAATAATGAAACTGGCCGAAGTTCTGAATGGAGACGTACTGATCGTCAAAAGCGCTTCCATAAATCCCACCGACCTGCGTCCCGAGAGTCCCCAGAGTGTTCGACCCAAAAATGGCAAACTGCTCACCCGGCTGGACGCTGCCGACGCTGATCTGGCCGTTCATCATTCCCGCGGCCAGCATGGACGTGAAATCAAACTGGATAAAATGAAGGCCCACCTGGATCTCGTTGTTCGGCGTCCCGACCAAACCCAGGCCTCGCTCCACTGCGCCGCCGATCTCGGGAACGCTCTTGTAATATAATTCGTGGGCAGTGCCAATTCCGGCGTGATTATCAAATCCGTAGGCGGTAATCGAAAATCCCGAGACGGTGTAGGTGTGGCTACTGGAGCCAACCGGCGCGTTCAGATTCCCGGGATTAAGATCCCAGACAATCGCGCCCGAGGCCGAAGCCGCCGCGAAAACGGTGCTGGCGACAGCGCAAAAAAGTTTGATGAAGCGGCCGGTGTTCTGGGTTCTCATGTAGTTTTTCCTCCCTTGAAAAATGCGATTAATCCGTCGCGTTCAGTTTTGCCGGGTTTCGCCGGAAGCTGTCAATAAAAATTTTCCCGATCTTTCGATATAAAAAGCCGTGTTAATGATGGAAATTCGAATCACGCCTGTTGCGGAAAAACAGGGGCTGCAGAGAACTGTCGCGAACCGCGTCTCTGTCTGATACGTTGGTTAACGACCGCATGGAACGCACTAAGGCCCGCATTCTTCACGTAGACGATCATCAGGACACCCGGCTGATGATGGCCGCTTTGCTGCAGGATTGCGGCTACGGCGTCCTCACGGCCGGCAGCGTGGCCGAAGGGTTGGATCTCGCCAAGGAAATCGACTTCGACCTTTACATCCTGGACGTGCGACTGCCTGACGGAACCGGAGTCGAGCTTTGCCAGCAGCTGCGCGAGCTTCATCCCGATAAGCCAATTCTGTATTATTCGGCTTACGGAGATGAGGCCGACCATCAAAGTGCGCTGGCTGTGTGCGGGGACGCCTACCTCAAGAAGCCCGTCTGCATTGCTGACATCCAGGACTCAATCGCCGAATTACTCGCGAGGCGCAGCCCGAAAGAGTGAAGGCTACGGTCGGGCTGCAGGCAGCCCAATCGACTTCTTGAGGGCGCGGTACTGGGTGCCGAGGAGTCGCCTGAGATGCAATGGGCGCAGAAATTGAAGATAAGCCGGCCATCGGGCCAGACTTTCCGGGATTCGCCGTCTGCGCTGAATGTCCAGGCAAGACTCGACGAGCCGGTGGAATAAGACCTCGTCGCTGAACCATTCCTCCCACGCTTTCCGGGCAAGTTCTCCCATCGCCACCGCCTGTGATTCCTGCTGCTCGAGGAGGTGTGGAATTTGAGCAAACTCCCGCTCGGCAACCCGAATCGAAAATTTCTCCCAAAGCGGACCGACGGGCGGAACCCAATCATCCGACAGAATGACTGGCACCCGCCCAATGCGCATTGTTTCGAAGAGCCGAATGCTGGCGGCGCTCAGCCCCCTGGGGGAGAGGACAAACTTGCTGGCCTTGGTCAGTTCGGCGTAACGGCGGTCGTAATCCAGCCTTTCCCGCTTGTCCATTTTCCCGTAGAGAACCCGGTCGAAGTCTTCCGTCGTATTCTGAAAAAAGCTGCGAGGATGGGATAGCGTCGCCAGCCTGCGCCGAACCGGGGCGTTTCGGATTGAACCCATGAAACTAAAAAGGTACGGCAAGTCGTCCGTCGGTGGGCTGAACGTAGTGAATTCGTTCCTGGTCCGCCCGAGGTAGAAACCGGGCCGGGTTCGCGAGGACGACCATCGTTTCTCCACGCCCGCGTAAACCCCCGGCAACAACGGAATGACGAAAGGGTTGGCGCAGAAGAGAAAGGTCTTGTCGCGATACTTCCTCACGAGCGGATGCCGGCGGAGACGCTCAAAGTACGAACCAGCGCCATAGAATTCCGCAAAGATGATCAGATCCGCAGCTTCAGGATCGGAGGCAACAGAATGAATCTTGAATCGATCGAGCTCCGCGCATTGTCGCAGGTCCCGAAGTGGCGCGAAATTGAACCCGCTCTCATCGTCCGCTGGGGTCGCTGAAATTAGGAATACGCGCGCCATGTCTGCCGCAGCTTAGCAACAGTCGAGCCGCTGCGACAGGCGCTTCAGAGGAAGCGCTTGAAGACCCACTGCAAACCTCAGTTTGTCTTGGTCGGAGCCTGCGGAGTAGTCACGGCGGCCAGGACGGATTGATTCGACGGCTCAGTCAATCTCCACGAAACGATGCTCTGGCGGAATGACCTGTTCAAATTGTCGAAAACCGATTTCGGGGCGCTGAATTTAAAGATAAGCTGCTGGTCCGGGCATGCCACAATGATGACGCTGCGAAGAAAAGCCTGTCCGAGGGTCTGATACGCGACGATAAATTCGTAACTGAGATTTCCGTTGAGTATGACGGGATTTTCCTGCTGGCTTACCAAGGCCGCTCCCTGGCTGCCAGAGGGCAGCGTCGACAGAACTTGTTGCTCGAGGGACTTTACGGTCGGTTCGTCGAAGCGAAGGAGTCCTTTCATCGAAGCGGCCTGAACCAGGCCTTCCGCAAAGTTTTGGTTCGGCGGAGCGAATTGGAGCCGCGAAGCGTCTCCCCGGCAGCTCCAGAGTCTCGGCAGGGTGAGCGTCACCGTTCGCTGTTCGTCTTTGAACGCAACGTTCGCGTATTCGGCGCCTTCCGAAGAATAGGAGGTCACCGTCGGTGAGAAATCGATGGCGCCCCGGGCCGGTGCGGCTAGCGCGATTAAACAAATAAGGAGAAGCCTTCGCATGGTCGTTTATTCTGTCAGTAAACCTGGTACCAGCGCTGTTGCTGGAGATAAGCTGCAATCTGGAGATTTCCCGGCGGACCGGATTGATACGCGGTGAGCGAGTAGTCGCTAAAGTTCGGGTCCCAATAAAACTTTGAAACCAGCGGCGCCTTGTAGTTGTTCCCCGCGCCAGTCCAGGCAGAGGTAGCCTGCTTGCTCGTGTAAAGCTGGACCATCGAACCGTAAATGCAGAGGGTGTTGGCCTTCCAGTCCTCCAGCAGCCGGACAAAGTTCTCGCCGCCACCGCTGTAACTACCGCTACCGCTTGGCACGATCCCGCCGACGAGGGCAGCGTTAATGGTGGTGTTAGTAGCCGTGCGGTTCGAAATCGTATTGGTAGACTGGAGGTCGTTCCACGCGCCTGACAAAACATTGATGGAATCGCCAACGACAGCGGCCAGTTTGCGCGCGTAACCGCTTGCATCCGGGTCGGTGTAGGTACCATTGTTGGAGGGAATGGTGTCTCCGGCGTTTGTGGAAGTGTTATAGTTACCCTTGATAAAAACCGGATTAAGAGAAACGATCGTCATTCCATCGACGTTGTTCGTGCCGCTGTTGATCTTGGGGAGTTTATACCCATTGATGAGGCGAATCCCACGGATGGTCGTGTTTACCGTTGCCCCCGTCCCGCCGAGCGGTGCGGTGATAATACTGCCGTGGGTGCTCGTGTCGGCGATGTAAATGACCCCATTCCAAACTGAAAATTTGTCGGCCTCCGCGGCAGACGTGATCTGACTGATGTCGAGGGTAGCGAGACGGACGTAGGTATTCTCCCGCTGATCCTGAATTGCCTGGTTGATCGTGATGGCGTCCTTAAAAATCTTGCCTTCGCCTGTATTGGTCGGCAGATTCGTGCCGTCTTTCTTCGTGACTGTGATGTTGTTGCTTGAGTCTATCAGGACGCGGTAACCGGCCTGATTGTAGTAACGAACTTCCGACAAGGGGTCGGGCGTGCCGGTGGCTTGCTCGATCAATTCGTGGTAGCTGTCGTTATTGACGCTCCCGTCCGCGTTTGTCAGCTTGAGATTCCAGCCGAACGGGAGATAGGGCGAAACCTGGGCCGGCGGCATGTCGGAGTAGGTCAATGACGCGTCGCTCTTGGCAAAATTCGGTTTGGTGACCGCAGCGTTGTGATAGGTGTCCTGAGGTGAGTAACCATTCACGTATTCCCCCGCATACTCCACTAAGTTGGTGGTGGTAAAATTACTCGTGCCGATATAAAGACTTCCATTCGTGTGGATCGGTCCATTTACGGCGAGGCTGGTCGTCGGCTGCAACTCGAGGTCGTCGACAAAGAACATCGCATAGGTCCACGGGTTATCGAACTTCTTCTCGAAAATGCGGCGCACCTTGGCCGTGACGCTTCCCGTAGTGGTGGGAACGCTGACGTCCACGGCGGCGAGATAGAAATAGCTGTATTGCCACTTGTTCTTGCCATAGGCCGCGGGCGGGGTAGCGGCCGGAGAGAGAGCTACGTAGCTTAACGAGCCAAAACTGGTCTCCTTGAGAGCATTTCCATCCGCGTCGAGCGTAATCATCGGATCGACGGCCTGGATGCGATATTGCGTCAGCTGATAGTTGCCTTCAGTGGGAAAAAGCGCGGGCGCCGGTGTCGGGATGACTGGCGGAGTCGCAGCCGGCGTCATAGAAGGAACGGGGCTAGGCGCCGGTCCGGGATTATATGTGCCGGTGAAGAAAAAATTCGTTCCCAGGATGGAATAATCCGTTCCGCCCGAGTTGGTGGAGACCGTCGTCCAGGTGTTGCGGTAGATATTTCGCCAGCTTGTAAAGAGGAATTCGAGGTGGCCATCCGCAATTTCCATGGCCTGGGCCGTTTTCCGGCTGCGCTGAGATTGGCGGGAAATGGTCTGCGTGAACTGAACCGCCAGTCCCAAAAGAACGAGAAGCCCGGCGACGACGCTGATGGTAACGACGAGAGTACTGCCTTGATTGGAAACGTTTCGGCCGGTTTTCATTTTATTGGGTAATGGTAATGCGAGAGCGATAATCAATCTGCGTATCCAGCAGAGAGGCGGTGGCGAGATAACCGCGGTTACTCGATTTCGGGTCCCGGGCCGTCAATTTCACGCCTACGTATTTCGTGTTGGGCGTGCCTGCGCTATTCAACGGGATATAAAACGGTATCGGGCTGCTGATATATTTGGCAACTGTGGCAGTGTCCTGCCAATAAACAGAGGAGCCGCTGTAACGCTGTTTATACAAATGCAGCTCACCGTCCTCGAAGCGGTACCGCTGGGCCGATCCACTGGAGTAGAGCGTGGGGGTCACTACCAACGTTCCCGTCGTACTAGGTCTGTAAATGGTCCCGCTAAGGACATACCGGTCCTGGTAGCCGCTGGTGTAAGCGGCTGTGGTGATAGTGTAAGGACCCTGGGAATCGGGAATGTAAGAGCCTTTTCGAACCACATACATCGACCGATCAGTGTAGTAAGTGATGCAGTAAGGACTGCCATAATCGGGAGCGGTAATGGGAGGAGTTGATTGGTCCGCCTTAATAAACACATTGCTGTGATTGGCGGAGCCAGAGGCGGTGACTTTCGTGATATCTTCCTCGAGTCCGAAAAAGGGGATGATCAGCCGCATTCCCTCGACCGGCTTGTTGGGGTTGTCCTTGATCATGATCAGGTTTGTCGCACCTGGATCTTTCCAGACGAAGTTTGGTCCCGAGGCAATGTTTTGAAACGATACGGCCGCGGCCGTCGGCGGCACGCCGCTTACTGGATCGACGCTTATGACGTTGAATCCGTTGTCACGGAGTTGCGGCACGGAGATGGCGGCGTGGATGTCTCGAGTTAGTCGAAGCATGCCCAGCCGCGCTTCCTCATGAGCTACGTTGACGGCGGTATTTTTTGCCGAAAGAATGAGCCCCGAATTAAGGACCTGGAAAAACGTCACGCCCAAAAGCATGAGAACGCTCACCGCAACGCTCATTTCCGCGAACGTGAACGCCCGTTCCGATGATTTTTGACGAGAGAGAATTTTCATTGGTCGGCTGTTCTTAATGTGTCCATCGCCACGACGTAATCCTTATTGCGGAAACTGTAGCTCACGGTAGCCGTGACCCGGCGCAGGCTGAGGCTGTTGTTTGCGCCGACGAATGTCATCGTCGAGCCGGTATCGACTACAGTCGTCACCAGGGTCCCTGTCACGATGACTTTTCCGGAAACAGGGTCCTGGTAAATAAATGCTTGTTTTGAGACCGGCTGGCCCGAGCCGCTCCGAAAATAGGGGTAATACGGATAATATGCGCTCGTCGAAGCCGGGGTGGCGGTGGGGGCGGCG
>DATENU010000001.1 GCA_035274845.1 Chthoniobacterales bacterium | reverse complement strand
GAGAGATACCCAGGAAGCGCTGATTCAAGCCACCGGGTTGGCGCCGACGAATGATCTGGAGTCGGCCATCATCGTGACGCTGCCTCCCGGTGCTTACACCGCGATCCTGCGTGGCAACGGCCCAGGGGTGGGCGTTGGTCTGGTCGAAGTGTACGATCTCGACACGGCGGCCGCGTCGAGGCTGGGGAACCTCAGCACCCGCGCCTTCGTGCGCACTGGCAGCAATGTTGTAATCGCTGGTTTCATCCTGGGTAATGGTGCCGGGGACGACCGCGTCGTGATTCGGGGCTTGGGACCAAGCCTGAGCGGGTTCGGCATCTCGAACCCGTTGCAGGATCCAACGCTCGAGCTGCGGGATCAGAATGGGACCCTTCTGAAGTCCAACAACGACTGGCAGGACGATCCGGTGCAAGCCGCGGAGATCACCGCTGCGGGGCTGGCGCCTTCGGACACAAAGGAATCGGCGATCGCGGCGACTCTCCCGCCGGGCCTTTACACGGCGATCCTGGCCGGCCTGACCAGCGGCCAAGGCGTGGGCATAGTCGAAGTGTACGATCGCGGTGGCGGGCCGTAGGCAAATCAACGCCACCAAGGAAACAAAAAAAGGAGGCATCCTCACGGGATGCCTCCTTCTTTTGAGCTAACTCCCCAAGCTGTTACGGGCAGCCCGTCGAAGTCGACGAAGAACCCTGTTTGGTCGCGATCTGGTCGCGGAAGTTAATGTTGTCCAAGGTGTCCTTGGCTGGCTCATCCAAGATCAGGACCACGCTCTGAAGCACAGCGCCCACCGGAATAACCGGGTAAGCCTGAGCCGGGTTTTGGAGGTTCAGACGATAGCGGGTCCAATTGGTCGGATCCTGGCAGGCTGGCGACTTGGTGGCGTTATTCGATCCGCCCACGAAGGAGAAGTTCGAGACGCCATTCAAGGTCCACGAGACGTTGAAGCGTGGGCCGCTGCCATTGAGCGTGCTGTCGCTGTCATTTTTCATGTCGTAACCCATGGTATCCCCGGCGCCGACCACTACGCCCTTCAGGCCATTCAGGACAGCTCCGGCCGCCACGTTGGCGTCGATCGGAACGTTCTTCTCCAGCCGCAGGCCGAAGTTGGTGTTTGCGCTCGCATCAGCCAACCCAATTCCCTTGGCCCAGTTGGCCACGGCGCCGCCGGTCCTATCTGGATCGAATTCAAAGGTTCGCGAGGCACTAAAGCTGGCGTTTTGGGCCAGGGCCGATCCGACGAGGGCGAGAGAAGCGATCGCGATCAGCGAAGTCATGGTTAATTTTTTCATTATATTTTCGTGGGTTTATTGTTTTTGTTGATTTGTCTAACTAGCCAAGTCGCCGGGGGAAGGATTGGCAAGGGGGTCAGACAGTTTTCAGACAAAAAGGGTTCAAAGTCTGGCGAAAAATGTCAAGCATTTTGAGGTTTTCCAGAAGTACAGGACGCGTTATTCGATCTCGCGGCCGCGAGATCGATGCCTTAAGCGCCCCATTTGGGGAGCTGGCACCTCGCCGAGGGGGGCAAAATGCCCTTACATGTGGGCGATCACGTTATCGCCGAACTCGCTGCATTTGATCTCGGTGGCGCCTTCCATCAGGCGGGCGAAATCGTAGGTAACCCGTTTGCTGGCGATCGCGCCGTTGAGGCCCTTCAAGATGAGGTCGGCCGCCTCGTTCCAGCCCATGTAACGAAACATCATTTCACCCGAAAGAATGACCGAGCCCGGGTTGACCTTGTCCAGGTTCGCATATTTCGGGGCGGTGCCGTGGGTTGCTTCAAACACGGCGTGGCCGCTGATGTAGTTGATGTTGCCGCCGGGAGCGATGCCGATTCCGCCTACCTGAGCGGCGAGCGCGTCGCTCAGGTAATCGCCGTTGAGATTCAGGGTGGCGATCACGTCGAAATCCTCCGGCCGCGTCAGCACCTGCTGCAACGTGATGTCCGCGATCGCGTCCTTAATGACGATGCCGGCGCCTGGTTTGCCCATCGGGATTTTGCACCACGGGCCGCCATCGATCTCTTCCGCTCCGAAGTATTGCTTCGCGATTTCATAACCCCAATCGCGAAACGCGCCTTCGGTAAATTTCATGATGTTGCCCTTGTGGACGAGGGTCACGCTCTTGCGCTGATTCTGGATAGCGTAACTGATCGCGCTGTGAATCAGCCGGATGCTGCCGGAACGGCTCACCGGCTTGATGCCGACGCCGACTATCACGTCATCCTTTTCCGGCGCGCCGACGGCCTTCCAAAAATCGGCCGCTTTCTGTTTCGTGCCGAACCGGATCTTTTCGAAGTGCTTGGGAAATTCCTTCTCGAAGAACGCGATTACTTTCGCGGCCTCCGGTGTGCCGGCCTTGTATTCGATGCCGGCGTAGATGTCCTCGGTGTTCTCGCGAAAAATCACCATGTTCACCTTTTCCGGGTGTTTCACCGGGGAGGGGACGCCCTCGAAATATTGGACGGGGCGCAGGCATACGAACAGATCGAGGAGCTGGCGCAGCGCCACGTTCAAGGAGCTGATGCCGCCGCCGACCGGAGTGGTCAGCGGGCCTTTGATCCCGACCAGGTATTCTCGAAACGCTTCGACGGTGTCGTCCGGAAGCCACTTGTCGAATTTGTCCTTGGCCGCTTGTCCGGCGAAAACCTCGAACCAGACCACCTTCTTTTTCCCGCCATAGGCTTTTTCAACCGCGGCATCGAGGACGCGCTCGCTCGCTGCCCAGATGTCGGGGCCGGTGCCGTCGCCTCGGATAAAGGGAATAACCGGACGATCCGGCACGTTCAGTTTCTCGGTCCTGGTGATTTTATCGCCCGCGGGAGGGGTGAGATTCTTGTACGCCATAGGGGAGGGACTGTAGGTAGAAATTTCCAAGGCGAAAGTAGAACTCGGGGGGATCGCGTAAACGCTCTTGGCATTCTGGCCTAACCGAGCTATGAGGAAGTAGTGAGAAAAGAAGTATTCGTTTGCGACAACTGCGGCGCTCGCAAGCGTCTCGACAGTGCGCAAAGGCACTGGTGCGAGGAATGCAAAACTTCCAGCCCGGTCGAGCTGCGCCCGGCCCGCGATAAGCGACCGATCCCGGCGGTCCCGGCCTCTCGGAACGGTGAGCGGCATTGGCGCTGATCACGCGCCCTGAAGCGGGCTAGCCGGCGTCAGACTGACCGAACCCAGCGAGAGGCATTCGCCATGCAATACGTGAACCTGGGTTCGACCGGCCTCAAGATCTCCAGGCTCTGTCTCGGCACCATGACCTATGGATCGAGCAAGTGGCGGCCGTGGGTTCTCGATGAGGAAGCCAGCCGGCCATTAATCAAACAGGCCCTCGAAGCTGGAATTACGTTTTTCGATACGGCCGACATGTACTCGTTAGGCGCAAGCGAAGAAGTGCTGGGTCGCGCTCTGAAGGATTTCGGGCCGGGGCGTGATCGACTGGTGATCGCCACGAAGGTTTTTTATCCGGTCGGAGACGCCCCAAACCAGGGTGGACTTTCCCGCAAGCACATCATGCACGCCATTGATGACAGTTTGCGCCGGCTGGGAACGGATTACGTCGATCTTTATTATATCCATCGGTTCGACGAGGAGACGCCGATCGAAGAAACGCTCGAGGCATTGGACGACGTGGTGCGCGCCGGCAAAGCCCTTTATCTCGGGGCGTCCTCGATGGCCGCCTGGCAGTTCGCGAAAATGCTGCACGTGGCGGATACGCGGGGCTGGAGGCGTTTCGCGGTCATGCAGAATCATTACAATCTCATTTATCGCGAAGAAGAGCGCGAAATGATCCCGTTCTGTCTCAACGAAGGAATTGGATTGCTGCCCTGGAGTCCGCTCGCCCGCGGCCTTCTCGCGGGTCAGCGGAGACCGGCCACGGCTCGAGCCGCATCGGACACTCGTGGCAAAATGATTTACGGGGAACAAATCGCGGAAGTGGATGCCCGCGTTATCGAGCGTTTGGAATCGGTGGCGGCGAAGCGCGGTCTGGCGCCCGCCCCATTGGCGCTGGCCTGGTTGCTGCAAAAACCGGGAGTGGTCGCGCCCATCGTGGGGGTTTCGAAACCATATCAACTCGAAGAAGCTATTGCGGCTCTCGAGGTCCGGCTGAGCCAGGAAGAGATTAGTCAGCTGGAGGAGCTTTACGTTCCTCATCAGGTGGCGGGCATTCTCTAGTTTTTGCGCTCGCGAACGAGAGGTGGCGGGCGCGGATGGGGCTGTGCTGGCTGTTTTCCGGGGCATGATAGAAAAACCAACCGGGCCGCAATTGCGGTAAATACTTAGAAGAGGCATAGAAACCGCTATGTCCCTGCGGCAATGTCCTTCCACAGGCCACCCGGAATCGGCTTTGCCTGGGCGCCCATACGTGTGGCGCTGCTTTTTTGCGCCCTGATCTTTGCCCTTCCGGCCAAGGCCGGCACTACCTGGGATGGAGGCGGCGCGAACGCCAGTTGGGGCACGGCTAACAATTGGACCGGCAATGCCTTACCTGTTTTTGATGGAACCCAAACCATCACCATCGGGACGGGATTTGCCTCTGGCCTAACGATGACTTTGGATGGCACCCGCTACATCAATGACCTGGTGATTAATACCACGAGCGGTTTCACCCTCGCGGCGGGCACCGGCGGCACGCTTAATCTTCGCAGCGGTAACATCACTCGCAACGACATCGCCGGCACGGAAGCTACGCAGACCATTTCGGCCGGAATGATTTTGGGGGATCCGACTGGAGTGGCGGCTTACACAGGCATCTGGAACATAGCCGGCAGCAACAGCCTGAACATAACTGGCAACATCGCGGAAGCCGGGGGCAGCCGCAGTATTACAAAAACAGGGCTCGGCACGGTAATCTTGAGCGGAACGAACACTTTCTCCGGCGGCCTTACGCTTAATGCGGGGATCGTGTCGATTTCTTCCAACTCGAATCTCGGCGCGTCATCTGGTGGACTTATCTTCAATGGTGGCACCCTTCAGGTGACCCAAGACGTGATGGGAACGCGCAATATCACGATGACCGGCGCCGGAACCTTCGATGTGGCGATCGGCAAAACGATCGAGCAAAGCGGCTTGATCACTGGAAATGGCGCTCTCACACTGACCAGTTTCGGCACCCTCATTCTTTCCGGCTCGGGTTCGAACGGCACCGGTGCGACGAATGTTGGTGGCGTGCTTTCGATTCGGGGAACAGTGACCTTGGGCACCGGCAATTTCGCGTTCAACACCGGCATTTTGGAGTTGGGCAATGGCAATTTTACCCGTGCTCTTGGGACGGGTGCGAACCAGGTGAACATGACAAATAGTTCGGGGTTTGCGGCCTACGGAGCGGATCGGGTCGTAAACCTCGGCGGGAGCGGCGCCACGGTTACATGGGGCGCCGTAAATTTCCTGTCCGCTGCAAATGCGGTGTTTTACCTGGGCGACGCCACCGCCGATCACACCGTCGATTTTCAAAACGGGATCAATCTGAACGGGGGAACGAGGTCGTTCCAAACCCTGCGGGGCGTGGGGAGCGTGCCGGAGGCGAAGATCTCCGGGGTTATATCCGGCACTGGTGCTTCAAACTTTTCGCTGGACGGGGTAAGCACCTACGCGGCGGGCAGCCTTATCCTGAGCAACGGCAACAACTCCTACGCCGGCACCACCACGATTAATGCCGGCAATCTGCTTCTCACCGCGAACGCCACCGGCACAGCTGGCAACACCGTGCTCGGCAGCGGATCGTCCGACATTCTTCTCGGCAATACGTCCGGCGCGTTCGATGCCGGGTTATTCACGAACGCTGCCGTCACCATTTCGCGCAATATCCGGGCGCAATCGGGCAACACCGGCGTGATAACGCTCGGCGGCTATAGCGCCTCCGCCTCGACGTTCTCTGGCAACATTTTTCTTGGAACCAACAGCGGCGTCGGCAAGAGCATCACGCTCACCGCGGCGAGTGGCGGAACGACCACGTTCTCAGGCGTAATCCAGGATCCAACCGGTGTTTCCGGTGCCGGACTCCTCCGAAAGAGCGGTGTCGGGACGGTGGTTTTGAGCGGGGTGAATACTTACGCGGGGGGAACCAGTATCGACGCGGGGACGCTCTCCATTAGCCAGTCGGCGAACCTCGGAGCCAATAGCGGTGGGCTTACGCTCAATGCCGGAACGCTGGAAATTACCAGCGGCTTCTCGACGAATCGTGCTTTCACTTTGACCAATACGGCGAGCACCTTTCAGATCGACCCGTTCCAGACATTTACGATTACGAGCGCCATTACCGGAAACGGGACCCTCAACAAAACCGGCACCGGCACGATGGTCCTGGGTGGGAACAACAGTTTCACCGGGGGAACAAATGTCAGCGCGGGGATTCTCCAGCTGGCAGCGAGTGAACGTCTCCTGGACAGCGGCAACCTCACCGTGTCTGGCGGCACCTTCGATCTCCAGGCATTCAACGAGACCCTGAACATTATTACGCTGACGAGCGGATCCATTATTGGTTCGGGCACGCTCACCGGGGCCGATTACCAGTTCCAAAGCGGCACGGTCAGCGCGCGGTTGGGCGGCACCGCAGGAATTACGAAGACCACCTCGGGAACCGTGATTCTGAGCGGCGCGAACACGTTTACCGGAGCGACTACCATTAGCAGCGGCCTTTTGCAGCTGAACACCAACAATGCGCTCGGGACGGTTGCGGGCGGGACCACCGTCTCCAATGGCGCCGCCCTGAACCTCAACAACGTTAACTACTCGACGGCCGAAACGGTAACGCTCAATGGAACCGGCATCAGCAATGGCGGAGCGCTCACCAATACCGGCACCAGCACCTTTGCTGGCCTGCTCGACATCGCCACTAACGCGTCGATCAGTGCGGGGGGCGGCACGCTGAATCTCACGGGCGGTATTCTAAAAAATGGAACCACGCTGACGTTCCTTGGCGGCGGAACAGTCAATATCACGAACAACGGCATCACCGGCAGCTCGCCCAATTCCGATCTCGTGATCGACGGCACGACTGTGGTCCTCGGTGCGGTGAGCTCCTACAACGGGGCGACCACGGTGCAGAACAGCGGTACCCTGAAACTGGCCGGAAACAATCGGCTTCCGTCCGCGCCCCAAACGGCGTTAACCCTGAATACGAGCGGTGTGTTCGACATGGCCGGTTTCAGCGACGGTATCGCTTCCCTTTCCGGGGATTCGTCCGGAAAGGTAAAGAACAGCAGCGTTGGCGGAACAAGTCTCCTGACCGTCAATCCCGGCGTCGGCGTTACGAGCACTTTTGCGGGCACGATTTCAGGAACGAACGGCGGCACCCAGGGGGACGTCGCCTTGCGCAAGTCCGGGGCAGGCACGCTGATCCTGACCGGAGCAAACACATTCAGCGGAGCGACGACGGTGAACGCGGGCAGCCTGGTTGCCGCGGCGACGGTTGGAAGCGCTCTCGCCTCCACCGCCAGCATCACGATCAATAGCGGCGGCACCCTGTTCCTCGGGAAAAACGATCAGATCAACAACGCCGCCACCATGATTCTTGCGGGCGGAACCTTCGCCAAGGGCAACTTCAGCGAAGGAACTACGAGCAGTCTGGGCGTGGGAGCGTTGACCCTTGCCGCCTCCAATTCCCATCTCGACTTTGGAACCGGAACGGTTGGGGCGCTGACTTTCGCCAGCTTTACTCCCGGGGCGTACACCCTGACCATCGATAACTGGACGGGCACGGCCTTGACCCAGGGGAACAACTCGACCGATCGCCTTATCTTCGCGTCCGATCAAAGCGCCAATCTAAGCAGCTTTCTGTTCACAGGTTTCGGACCTGGAGGCATGGAGATCGATCTCGGCGGGGGGTATTATGAAGTGGTGCCAGCGCCTGAGCCGGCGACCTTTGTCTCCGGAGGGATGGTGTTCGCCCTGCTTTTCTTCCGCCATCGGAAGCAGATCCGGCGGCTTTTTCAGCGCGCCTAGGGGGCCGCTAACCGGGTTTTTTTGTGCGTCACACGGCACGGGAGTTGCATCATTTATCGAGAAAATCCGCTGTCGTACGTCCAAAGCCGGCGACCCCGGGTGATTGATTAATCCTTATGAAACCTTTCCTCGCTCTTCTTTCCAGCATTCTTCTTTGTTCCTGCGCCGACATGTATGTCACCAGAACGGAGGTTGCCGGCGGGTCCACCCGCACGGTCGCAGCGGACGCGAAAGACTCGAAGGGCATTTACATGACGACCAATAATTGCGGCGTCGGCGCCTACGAGCCCAAGGCAATTTATATTCGGCCCTTCTGCATTGATGGCGCCATTTTTACGGGAGATCAGACCAATTCGGATGGCGAAATGCCGATCCGCAAGGCGCTCACCCCGGTTGAATTTGCGGGCGACCTGAAGGAGCAACTCGAGAAGATGGCGCCGGCCCGAATCCTGAAGGACTACGAAACACCGCGGACTGGCTGGCTCGTTGAAGGGCAATTTGCGCTCGTGGATGGGGGAAGCGCCGCGGGACGCGCTCTTTTCTTCGGCCATCTTGGGGTTGGCCAATCGCACCTGGCGTTGCATGTCCGGGTTACCGATATAGACCGCGGCATCGTGGTTTATGAATTCGACATGGCGGGTGGCAGCGAACTCCAAGGCCGCGGCGGAACAGTACGCGCCAGCGGATTGGGATACGCCCGGTCGTTTGATCTCGTGAATGCGGCAGAGCGCATTTATCTGGTGCTTAGCCCCAATCCGTTCCGTTACGGCACGCGCCACGACATCGCCCTCCACTAAGCTGTAGGCGAAAGCGGATTTTGAATGCGCGGGATATTCTCGCGCTGATTCACCGGTTGCCAACCAACCAGCGGCGCTTAAGGTGCAGCGGTTTTTTGTTACCGTGATGAATTTCCGTCGTTTTTGGCTCGCTCTTTTCGCAATCGCGCTTTGTCTGCCGGCTGGACCCGCCCTTCGGGCGGCGAAGTGTTACGTCATCGTCGACGCCCAGACGGGACACGTGCTGGAGGAAAGGGAAGCAAGGGACAAACGCCAGATTGGCAGTCTCACCAAAGTCGCGACCGCCATGGTCGTCCTCGACTGGGCGGAGAAAAGAGGGGGCGACCTGAATCAGCTCGTGGCTATTCCGCCGGAGGCGTTTGCCGGCACCGGCGACAATCTTATCGGCTTTCAACCGGGCGATCGGATCACCCTGCGTGACCTTCTTTACGCTGCGCTTGTTCAATCGGACAACATCGCCGCCTATACCCTGGCCCATCAGGTTGGCATTGCGCTTCAGGCGATCGTGCCTTCGGCGGGAAACGGCTCTCCAGTCGCAATCTTTGTCGGCCAGATGAACTTCCTAGCGAAAACGCTTCGGATGGAGCGGACCCGTTTCGTAAATCCGCACGGCATCGACACCGGCGAGCGTTCGATGCCGTATTCCACTGCTTCGGATCTCGCGCGGCTTACCCGTTATGCCGTGAACAAGGCCTCTTTTCGTTTTTATGTTTCCCAAAAGGAACGGCAGATTTCCTTTAGTCGCGGCGCGGAAAAAAAAGGTTACATGCTCCGGAATACGAACGAACTGCTCGGAACGAACGGGGTTGATGGGGTGAAGACCGGCCGGACAGCGCGCGCTGGGGATTGCCTGATTCTTTCCGCGCAACGTGAATCCCAAATTCTGAAAGAAGAAAGTCGGACGGCGGTGATCCCGCGGCATTTGATTGTCGTCATGCTCGGCAGCAGCAATCGTTTTGACGAAGGAGCCCAACTCCTCACCCGCGGCTGGCAATTGCACGACCAATGGACCGCCGGTGGCCGGATGATCGACCCGAAGAAAACGCTCTAGTTTTTTGCGCCGTCGCAAATGAACAAGCCCCGTATCGGCGTTTTGACGAGCGGCGGCGATTGTCCTGGGTTGAATGCCGTCCTGCGAGGCGTTGTTCTCTCGGCCGAGAAACTGGGATGGGAAGTGATCGGATTTCTCGATGGCTTCGAGGGCCTGCTTCCACCGGGTAACTACAAACTTCTTCAGCGGCGTGACACGGCCGGCATCATGCCCCGCGGCGGAACAATCATCGGGACGACGAACCGTGGGCACTTTGTGGCAAAAATCGGAGCCGGTGAGCCGGCGGATGTTGCTGACCAGGTCATTGCCGATGCCCGCGAAGTTCTGAAATCACTGCGTGTCGATAGCCTGATCGTGGTGGGCGGAGATGGATCGATGGCGACCGCGCAGCAATTGCAGGCGGCCGGAATCAATTGCATCGGCGTTCCGAAAACCATCGACAACGATTTGGAGGCCACGGCCATGACCTTCGGTTTCGATTCCGCGGTGGACACCGTGATGGACGCGCTCGATCGCCTGCATACCACAGCGACAAGCCACAAACGCGTCATGGTCCTGGAAGTAATGGGACGCCATGCCGGCTGGATTGCTCTGCACGGCGGCATCGCCGGCGGGGCCCACATTATTTTGATTCCGGAGATTCCCTTTGCCTACGACAGAATCGCAGCCGCCCTCCAGGCTCGCGCCGATCGCGGGCAGCCTTCGGCCATTGTCGTCGTCGCGGAAGGCGCGCGCCCGCGCGATGGGCAGGTCGTGATGCGGCCAAACACAGAAGGCGAAGATCGTCTTGGCGGAGTCGGCAATGTAGTCGCGCGCGAGATCGCGGCGCATACCGGAAGAGAAACTCGTTGCACGGTCCTCGGGCACCTTCAGAGAGGCGGAGCGCCGACCACTCTGGACCGTATTCTCGGGACCCGCTTCGGCGTCAAAGCGGTAAAGCTCATTAACGAAAAGCAATTCGGCTCGATGGTCAGCTACCAAAACTACCAGGTCCGCCATGTGCCGATCGCTGACGCCGTGAATCGGCTGAAGCTCGTGCCGCCGGATGGCGAATTGGTCCAGACCGCGCGGGACGTCGATATTTCATTCGGGGATTAGATGAAAATCGTACTCGCGTATTCGGGTGGACTCGACACGTCCGTGATTCTTCGTTGGCTAAAGGAGAATTATGACGCCGAGATCATTGCGTTCTGCGCGGATATTGGACAAGAGGAAGAGCTCGCCGGCTTGGAAGGAAAGGCGCTGGCGACCGGGGCCGCGAGCTGCGTGATTGAAGATCTGCGCGAAGAATTTGCCCGGGATTTCATCTTCCCGATGATGCAGGCCGGGGCGATTTACGAGGGACAATATTTCCTCGGGACGAGCATTGCGCGTCCGTTGATCGCAAAGCGAATGGTCGAGCTCGCGCAGGCGAGGAAGGCAGATGCGATCGCCCATGGTGCCACGGGGAAGGGGAACGACCAGGTCCGCTTCGAATTGACCGCGGCTGCGCTTGGGCCGGAGCTGCGCGTTATTGCTCCCTGGCGAGAGGAGCGTTTTCGAAAGCAGTTTCCCGGGCGGGCTGAAATGATCTCTTACGCGGCGGCGCAGGGCATTCCCGTGGAAGCGAGCGCCTCGAAACCGTATTCGACCGATCGAAACCTCCTGCACATTAGTTTTGAGAGTGGAATGCTGGAAGACCCGTGGTTCGACGCCAGCTCGGCGGAAGCTCGTGGGATGTACAAGCTCAGCGTCGCGCCCGAAGACGCTCCCGACGAACCGGAATATATCGAGCTCGAATTCCGCGATGGAAATTGCTGCGCGGTGAACGGAGAGAAACTCTACCCTCTGGGCGTGATGAAGAGGTTGAATAAGATCGGCGGGAAACATGGGATTGGCCGGGTGGACATGGTGGAAAGCCGTTTCGTGGGAATGAAAAGCCGCGGGGTTTATGAGACCCCCGGGGGCGCCATTCTCCATTTCGCGCACCGGCAGATGGAATCGCTCACCATGGACCGCGAAGTGATGCAGTTGCGAGACAGCCTGATCCCGAGATATAGCGCGCTCGTTTACAATGGCTTCTGGTTCGCCCCGGAACGGGAAGCCCTCCAGTCGCTCGTGACCGAAACGCAGCGGGATGTCACTGGCAATGTCCGGCTGAAGCTTTACAAGGGCAACATTATCGCCGCCGGAAGGAAGAGCCCGAAGAGCCTTTACGATCCCGAAATCGCGACCATGGAGGGGGGCGGCGGGGACGCTTACAACCAGAGCGACGCGACCGGATTCATCCGGCTAAACGCGTTGCGCCTCAAAGTCCGAGCGGCGGTTTCCGAGAAACGAATTCCCTAGCCGCCGCCGGGTCGAGTTTGCGGCCTGGTCGCTCGGTGCATTTCGCCGGGCGAAGCAGCGACAGAAAACAGTTGGCGCTTTTGGAAGGCTTCGTAAGTTCTGGGCCGCCCAGACCGGGGCGTCTCTTCCTATGATTACCGTAATGCGCAAGCATCATAAGTGGCTCATGATCGTGATCGCGATCCTGGCCATTCCCTTCATCTTTTATTTCAACAAAACCAGTTGGGGCGTTCCACGCGTGAGCGATATCGGACGCATTTACGACCGGCCGGTGACTCAGGTGGAATTCCAGCGGAGCGCGCGTCTTCTGACCCTGGCCCAGATGCTGGGCCTGTCCCTTTGGCACGAGCTGACCGCGGGCGCGACGAACGAAGCCGATATGTATGTCAGCTTCACGTTCAATCGGCTGGTCCTCATTCACGAAGCGCAGAAACTGGGAATCCACCCCACCCAGGGAGAGATCGACAATTTCGTGCAAACGCTGCGGCCATTCCGCGGCGACACCGGGTTCGACATCAACAAATACACTGAGTTTACCCAGAAGAATCTGCCGTCCCTCGGGTTCAGAGAAGGGCAAATCGAGGAACTCATTTCCGACCAACTTTCGCTCAATCGCGTAAAAGAGCTGATTGGGACCGGTCTCCAGGTCGCTGACTCGGAAAGCATGGAATATTACCAGCAGACCCACGGCAAACTCCAGGTGGCTCTGGTTCGTTTTCGCGAAGACGATTTCCAGAAGGACGTCAAGATCTCGGATGAAGACATCGCGAAATACTTTGAGGCTCATAAGGCGGAATTTAAGAATGACGAAAAACGTCGCGTCGAATTCGTGGCCTTCACCTTCAACGAGGAGGAAAAGAAACTGACCGGAAAGGAGCGAGTGGATGCGCTTCAGAAGTTGGCGAACAAGGCAAACGACATGGTGCAGGGGTTGCTCGACAAGAGCGCCAAATTCTCCGACGTGGCCGCCAAGTTCAATGTGCCGGTAGCGAGCACGGGAGAATTTACGGCGGCGGCGCCCGATTTGCAGTTCGCCAAGGTCCCGGCGCTTACTCAATACACCTTTCAACTGACGGAGCAGGCGCCGTTCAGCGACGCGATTCAGGGCCCGGAAGGATTTTATATCATCCATTTGCTGGGGATTGTCCCGGGACGCCCGCTCACCCTGGATGAAGCCAAGCCGAAAATTACCGAAGCCCTGAAGAAGGAGAAGCTCCGTCAGCTCGTTGCGAACAAGGGTGCGGACACCGCCCGCGTGATTCGGGAAGCGCTGAAAGCGGGCACACCTCTGGATACGGCAATGAACCAGAGCGGCCTGCAAGTGGAACGAATTCCGCCCTTTTCGATTGTCGATAGCCCGACAGCGACACCCGCGCCGAGTCCGGTGCTGACGGCAGAGAAAGACAAACCGGCCAAAGTTGAGACGCCCGATCTGCCGGCCATTAAGAATGCGGTCAACGAATTGAACCCGGGTGACTCGACCGATTTTGTCCCGACAGAAAAAGGAGGCCTGGTGGCTGTGCTGGAAAAGCGCGAACCGGCCGAGCTGGGCGAGTATCCCAAGGTCAAGACGATGTTCGAGACAAGCTATCTCCAGAGCAAGCGCGCGGCCGTGTTTGACGAGTGGCTGCAGGAGCGGCGGCAGGCTGCCCAGCTCCAGCTCGCCACAAGTTAGACAGCGCGGGTCCCGGTGTCCGGATGTCGCAGCTCGACGAAATCTTCGACGACGCGAATGGCGATCTGGCAATCGGGGAGTTGGAGAGCGCCGTGGAAAAATACCGGCGTTGCGTCGAGCTGGACCCGGCCTTCTTCGATGGCTGGCACGCCCTCGGCATGGCGCTGATGAAGACCGGTCGATTTCCGGAAGCGATCGACGCCGGCAAGAAGGCGACCGAATTGCGCCCTAACGATCAGATTGCCTGGACCAGTCTATCGCTTTTCTACAATCGCAACGGCGACATCAAGGAAGCCGAAGCCGCCGGGACGAAAGCAAAGATCCTCTCGTGGGGCGGCAAGATCGCGAAGGAATAATTGTTCGTTAAGCGGACAGCTCTTTAAAAGCCGCCAGAAACCGTTCCATTTGCGGCCTGGTCCCGATCGTCACCCGCAGGTGATTCGGCAGAGGCGGAAAGAGCCGGCCGACGTGCACTTTCTTCTCTTTGAACGCGGCGATGAGCGGTTTCACTTCACGCCGCATATCGATCATCATGAAGTTCGCCTGCGACGGTATGTAGTTGAACTTCATCTTGTCCAGCTCGTCGCAAACATACTTCCGCACGTCGGTATTGTTCTTTAGTCCGTTCGTCACTTGTGCGGCGTCGTCCAGGCTCGCGCGAGCGGCGACGATCGCCATAATGCTGACGCTGTCCCACGACTGCTGCGCGCGCATCAGCTCAATCTTGTCCGGCTGGGCGACGCAATAGCCACAGCGCAATCCGGCCATCCCGTAGATCTTCGAAAACGTGCGCGCCACGATCAGGTTTGGGTAGTCCTTCACGAGCGGAATCACGCTCTCATAATCTGGGCTCTCGACGAAATGATGGTACGCTTCGTCCACGAGAACCATCGTTTCGCGCGGAACTTTCGCGAGGAAGGCGCGGAGATCGGCCTTCGGCGTGAGACTCGCGGTCGGATTGTTCGGGTTGCAGATGTAATGAAGGCCGACCCCGGGAGCCTCGAGCATCTTCGTTAAATCATGCGCGTAAGTGGCGTTCAACTTGACCTTCACAACTTCCGCGCCGCTCGCCTTGGCATGTCCAGCGCAGGCTTCAAACGTCGGGTCGCCCACTACCAGCTTCTTCGCGGAGCTTGTAAACGCTGCGACCGAAACCTTCAGGATTTCGCCTGAGCCAGCGCCCGGCAGGATCTGCTCTTTCGGAACCTGATTTAGTCTTGCCAGCGCTTCGACCAGATCTTCCTGTGTTTCGTCCGGATATTTCCAGGCCAGAGGAAAAGCGGCGGTCATTGCCTTGAGCGCGGCCGGCGAAGGACCGTACGGGTTTTCATTCGAACTGAGCCGGACGACGTCGGACGTTTTGGTTTGAGCGGCAGGAGTGGATTCCGAAAGTCCCAAGGCCGGCCGGAACGCCGCATAGGCAGCGCCAGCTCCCAGAAGTTTCGCAAATCCCCGACGCGAGAGCGCGGTAGGATTGTTCACGACATGTTTGTGCCTGACGCATGTCGCCGCGTCAAGGTGGATCGAGCCCTACGCCGCTCGACGGAGTTCGCGATCCACCTAGGTTTGCGATATGGGACAGTGGGTCGAATCGTATGTGCCGGCGCGGCTGGACCGAATGCCCTGGAGCCGCTGGCACTGGCTGATTGTCTTCGCGCTCGGCGCGACTTGGATTCTTGACGGGCTGGAGGTGACGCTGGCTGGCTCACTGGGCGGAATTCTGACTCATCGAGAGACGCTTGGCTTCACCGATGCGCAAGTTGGCGCCAGCGCGACATTCTATTTGGCTGGCGCGGTAATCGGGGCACTGCTTTTCGGATACGGAACAGATCGGCTCGGTCGGAAGAAATTGTTTTTCATCACTGTGGCGGTTTATCTCGCGGCTACGGCGCTTACGGCCTTTTCCTGGAGCTTCGCCAGTTACGCTTTCTTTCGGGCGCTCACAGGCGCAGGCATCGGCGGGGAATACGCTGCGATCAATTCAGCCATCGACGAACTGATTCCAGCACGCGTCCGCGGTCGCGTGGATTTGATGATCAACGGCTCCTACTGGGTCGGCGCAGCGATGGGGTCGGCCGCGACAGTGATCCTCCTCGATCCGCATCGGTTGCCGGTCTGGCTGGGTTGGCGTCTCGCTTTTGGAATCGGCGCGATCCTTGGGCTGGTCGTCGTCTTTTTCCGGCGTTGGATTCCGGAAAGCCCGCGCTGGCTTCTTATCCACGGGCGGGCGCAGGAGGCGGAGCGGATCGTTGAAACAGTCGAGCGCTCGATCGCGGAGGAGAGGGGGAATGGAGTAGTGGAGTATTGGAGTAATGGCAAGAGCAATGGCAACGCGAATTCCCCATCACTCCAGCACTCCATTACTCCAATCTCCATCCGCACGCGCACGCACACTCCGTTGCACGAGATTTGGCATACAATCGTGCACGAACATCGCCGCCGCTCTCTGCTCGGCTTCGTCCTTATGCTGACCCAGGCGTTCTTTTATAACGCGATCTTTTTCACTTACGGCCTGGTCCTGATGCGCTTCTACGATGTTCCGGCGCAAAACGTGGGCGGTTATCTGTTGCCGTTCGCTCTCGGAAACGTTCTCGGCCCGCTCGTGCTCGGACATCTTTTCGACACGATCGGCCGCAAGAAGATGATCGCCGCCACTTATGCGATCGCCGGCTTATTGCTCGCCGCGACAGGCTGGCTTTTCCACGCCGGGATGCTCACGGCGCAAACGCAGACTATCGCCTGGATGGTCATCTTTTTTGTCGCATCCGCGGCCGCGAGTTCAGCCTATCTAACCGTCAGCGAAATCTTTCCGCTCGAGATTCGGGCGCTGGCGATTGCGATCTTCTACGCGTTCGGAACCCTGGCCGGCGGAGTCGGAGCGCCGATCCTTTTCGGATGGATCATCGGCACCGGGTCCAGAGTCGCATTGTTCGCCGGCTATCTGGTCGGCGCAGGGCTCATGGTTATCGGAGCGCTCGTGGAAGCATGGCTCGGCGTCGACGCCGAACGCAAATCGCTTGAACACGTCGCGACGCCGTTGTCGTGCAAATTGTAGCTGGGATCCTCATTCCTGGCCGCTTTTGTTATTGCGGCAATTCGCCGCGCAACCGACTCTCGCGACGGTGAAACAAGACGTCATCGATCCGGCGCTGGCCGGGCAGCCCGCGGTCCCGGATCCCAAGGCCCCAATTCCGCGCCAAATCCGTTACATCATCGGCAACGAAGGCTGCGAGCGCTTTAGCTTTTACGGGATGCGCAACATCCTGACGATGTTTTTGGTGTCGTCGCTGCTGGTGTATTTGCCGGAGGCGGACCGGGAACACGCGGCGAAAGATGTCTTCCACACCTTCGTCATCGGAGTTTACTTTTTTCCGCTTCTCGGTGGCTGGCTGGCCGATCGTTTCTTTGGAAAGTACAACACGATCCTGTGGCTAAGCCTGGTCTACTGCGTCGGACAGGCATGTCTCGCCCTTTTTGTTTTCAATCGCACCGGCTTTTACGTCGGGCTGGGGTTGATCGCGCTTGGCTCGGGAGGGATCAAGCCGTGTGTGGCGGCATTTGTCGGCGACCAATTCGATCAAACAAACAAGCATCGAGCGAAAGTGGTCTTCGACGCGTTCTATTGGATCATCAACTTTGGTTCGTTGTTCGCATCCTTTTTGATGCCGCTTTTCCTGCGGTATCTCGGGCCGGCGTTCGCTTTCGGGATCCCGGGCGCGTTGATGTTTATCTCCGTCGTGGTCCTGTGGCTCGGAAGGAAGAGCTACGTCATGCTGGCTCCGGCTCCTTCTGACCCGAATTCGTTTCTTCGTGTCTCGAGCACCGCGATCGCTTCGGGAATGCGCGGAAAGGTTCTCGCGGGCCTTGGCGCTCTTGCCGCCATCATTTCGTTTCTTCTGATTCCGAGGCTCGGTTTCGTTATCGCGGCCTGCCTCGCCCTCGTCGCTATGATTGCCTTTGGCGGATTGGGCGTTTGGCTTCAGCTCAACGCCATTCGTGGCAAGCATCCTGACGAAGCGATTGAGGGCGTGCGGGCTGTCTTGCGTGTCCTGGTGCTGTTCGCCCTCGTCACGCCGTTCTGGTCGCTCTTCGATCAAAAAGCGTCGACCTGGGTGCTGCAGGCAAACGCGATGAGCAAACCGGCTTGGTTCCAATCTTCGCAAATGCAGGCGCTCAATCCAGCGCTGGTAATGCTGCTCATTCCCTTCAACAATCTTGTGCTTTATCCGGCCCTGCGCCGCCTCGGCTACGAAGTCACCGCGCTCCGGCGAATGACGGCTGGGATCGCGTTGTCCGGAGTGGCGTGGATCGTCGTCGGCTGCATGCAACTGGTGCTCGACCACGGCACGGTCTTCACGATCGCATGGCAGATTCTCCCCTACGCATTTCTCACCCTCGGCGAAGTGCTGGTTTCCGCGACCGGGCTCGAGTTCGCCTACAGCCAGGCACCGCTCTCAATGAAGAGCGCGATCATGGCGTTCTGGAATCTCTCGGTCACCATCGGGAATCTTTGGGTGCTGGTAGTGAACGCCGGCGTGCAAAACCAGGCCGTGATCGACTTCATCAAGTCGAGCGGTTTCGGGCTGACGGCGTTCCAGATGTTTTTCTTTGCCGTGTTCGCGTTCCTGGCGGCGCTGGCCTTTGGATTGGTCGCCCGGAGTTATCCGGTCGCCGACCACTATCGCAAGGCCTGACAGACGAGTTCCGCGGTGTAAACGGAACCGGCCGGAGTCAGTTCGCTCGAATTCAGAACGAATGATTCGACGTGGATCATGCCGGCATCGAAATCGCCGTGCGATTTTAGAAAGGGACGGATCGTCTGCGGAGAAACGTCGCGGCAACGAGCGAGGGTGACGTGCGGATGGAATGAGCGCAGGTCGGGCTCGAGACCGGTGGAGAGAAGAGCTTCCTGGACGCGTTTATGCAATTGGAACAAATGCGGGTGACCGGTCCCGACTCCAATCCAAACTATCTTCGGCCAGCCTTTCCCAGGGAAAGTTCCGAGGCCGATAAGTGGCAGGAAGAATGACTTCCACGAAATGGCCTGGAGTTTCTTCGACAGCGCTTCCTGGATTTCCCTCGATACGTCTCCGAGAAAGGCGAGAGTGAGATGCATCTGGCGCGGTTCGAGCCAGCGCACGCCGCGGAGAGACGGATCCAATTCTGCGAGCTGCTTGGTAATGGATTCGGGAAGCTCGATACTGACGAAGAGCCGCTTCGAGCTCATCGGTGTCTACACTCCGACCGCGATATCATCCGTCGTGTGATCTTGGGCAGGCTTCTTGAAAGAAAAGGCGAAGATTGCGCCGACAAGACAGAGAAATGCGCCGGCCAGGAACGGGGTGTAGCCGTAATGCCCGATCGGTTTGCGGAGATCAAAGGTCAACAGCCAGCCGCCGAGGAGCGGACCGAGCAACCGGGCCGTGCTGCCGGCGGACTGCATGACGCCGAGGGCACGCCCTTGCCAGCTCGGCTCGATCATTTGCGACGCGAGGCCGCTAAGGGGCGGACTGGCAAAACCGCTGCCAGCTGATAATCCCGCGCAGACCAGCAGCAAAAACGTCAGGTTCCCGCTCATCGGCAACAAGGCGAGCGAAAGCGTGGTTAGGATCATGCCAGCCCGCGCAAGCGCCACTTCGCCGAAGATCTTGATCAATCGGCCGATGAGACCTCCCTGCACAATCACGCTGACGATGCCGACAAAACCAAAAAGGTATCCATTCGCCTGGGCGTCGTAGTTGAAACGCTTTTCCGTAAACAAGGCGAAGAGCGTGGTCATGATCGAGAAACCGACGATCAGGAAAAAATAGGTGCCGATCACGATTGCGAACATGGCGCCGCGGCCGTGCCGGAAAACCTCCGCGATACTGGCTTCCTCATGCGGGCGAGCGCGATGTTCGCGGGGCAAACTTTCTGGCAGGATCAAATAAACGAGCGCGGCATTGACCACGGCGAGTCCGGCCGAGAAGAAAAACGGCGCGCTGTAGGAAATCCTGCTCATCAAACCCCCGATGAGGGGACCGAAGGTAAACCCGAGACCAAAGGCCGCACCGATCAGGCCCATGGCGCGCGAACGTTTTTCAGGAGCGGTAACGTCTGCGATGTAGGCCTGCGGGATCGAAATGTTTCCACCCGTGATGCCGGCGAGGATACGCGCGATGAAAAGCAACGTGAGCGAATGCGCCAACCCCATCAGGGCGAAGCCGAGCGCGGTGCCGACGATGCTGATGAACAGAACAGGCCGGCGACCAAAGCGATCCGAAAGCTTCCCCAGGATCGGGGTGAAAATGATCTGCATGCCGGAATAGATGCCGGTCAGCCAGCCGATCGTGACCGGCGAAGCGTTAAAATGCTCCGCGTAAAGCGGGAGGATCGGGATGACGATGCCGAAGCCGATCAGGTCGATGAAGACCGTGAGGAAGAGAACGAAGAGAGGTGAACGCGCCCGAGCCATGCGAACGTCTAATCTGGATGCGAAGCGCGGGGTGACAAGGAGAGTGAATGGTGAACGGGGGTAGGGAGGGCGCGCTGCGCCGTTCGCGGATTCAGCCAGCGATTTCCGGACGCCGCAGCGCGGCGTCCCTACCTACCCATGTTTCCTGTTGAAGCGCGAAACCTCACGTTGCGTCTCGCGATCGACGGCGCGCTTCTTCAAATCGGCGCGCTTATCGTGGGCGACCTTTCCCTGGGCGACGCCGATCTCGGACTTCAGCTTGCCGTTCTTCCAGTAGAGGCTGAGAACCACCAGAGCCCGGCCGGAAATCGCGCTGAGTCCATACAGTTTATCAATCTCCTGCCGGTGAAGGAGAAGTTTCCGCACCCGCTTGGCCGGCGGGATTTCGTGGCTGGCGCGTTCGTACGGCTGGATGTCGGCGTTGTAGAGGAACGCTTCGCCTTTCTCGATCCGGACGAACGCGTCGCTGATATTGGCCTTGCCGGCGCGGATCGATTTGACCTCGCTGCCTTTCAATTCAAGGCCGGCTTCGTAGCGCTCAAGGATGTGAAAATCGCGTAACGCCTTGCGATTGAGAATCGTCTCGGTCGCCATGGTCGGGCTTCCGGACGCGCCGGGAGTTTAGGCGGCGCCGTCGACGGCTGGCTTCTCGGGGGTGAGCTCGTAAGTAAGCTTGCCGGCGATGATTTCCCGGAGCGCAATATCGGTAAGGGAGGAGCGGGGAGTTGCTTCGACGAGCGGGCGATGGCCCAACCCGAGCTGACGCACGCGGCGGGAAACGACGTTGATCAACAATTGCTGATTCGGGATCACTTGAGCTGCTTCCTGCAGGAGTTGAGTGGTCATATTGCGCAAGGAACGGACGGTGCGGGTCGCTTCCGTCGGGAACTGAAGAACGGTCGGCGTGCTGCCGGAAATCACTGGTGGAATAAGGTTTGAGGCAAGCATCGTCGGGCAAAAGCGAATTGTGACTTTGCGGGCGACCCCAGTCGCTGTCAACCGATTAATTCCTGCTTTCCCAGGAACTTTTCGAGCGCCTACTTGTTGCCCTTCGGCACCGTCACGACCACGCTTTTCGTGGTTGTATTGCCGGAGGCGTCCCGAGCTTCGACCGAAATCGTGTAGATGCGTCCGTTGCCTCCGCCATTTCGGTCCGACATGAGATTGAGGGTGAGATTGCCGGTTATTTGATATTGGCCCTCGCCCGCCTCGTTGCTGGTCACGGAGATGATTCTGGATTGCGGATTCGGGTCGCAAATATCGGTGGCGCTCACTGAGATCGTGATGGGCACCATTTTGTGATTGGGCGGCGAGAGGACGCTCGGGCTCGCGGTGAGGCTGGTAATGACCGGTGGAGTCGTATCGCGGATAGTGACACTGGTGGACTGGCTGACCGGGGCCGATTGCCCATCGTTCACCACAACCATCACGGCCGTGGCGCCATCCGGATAGATGGCGGTATAGCTGGATTGCCCTCCGCTCGTAGGCTGGCCCGCCGGTATTTGATCTGTCTGTTTGATTTCATTATTGACGATCCACTGAATCACCAGGGGGTGGCCGCGGCTGTCGCTGACATGGACGGAAACGCTGGCGGGGGTCCCGTTCCAGGAGGTGCATTCCACCGTTTGGGGCGCGGTGAGAGAATCGATTGAGGGAAAATGCGGCGGCTCCGCCTCGTAAGCGCCAATATCGAGTCGGCCGTTATCGAGACGTGGGGCGCCGCGCTGGTCGCCCATCATCGGCGGGGCGAATGAGTTCGGATCGAATGCCGGATCTCCATGATCAATCGCCACGCTCCCCAGGAGGAGCGCCATGGTGGCAGTTGGCCCACCGTTGTTTTGCAGCGGACCGAGAAGAGGATCGACGTTAATCAGGTCGTTCCCAGTCGCTCCTGTATTGCCCCCGGTGTTGCCAATGAGGTTGTACCCGCGGCTGGCGAATGTGCCGAAAATGTCCGGACCGGCCGGTGCGGAATTGCGGGCGATGATGGTGTTTGCGGCGCTCAGGGAAGCGCCATCGCTGGCTTCGTTAAAAATGCCGCCTCCCAGCGAGGATGCTCCAGCCGAGTTTCCTGAGACCGTGGTGTTGTCTAAAACCAGCACACTATCGTTGTAGATGCCGGCCCCCTGGCTTTGAGCGCCGGAGATATTGTTTGCGATGGTGCTGTTTTGGATATTCAGCGTCCCGAAACTCCAGATTCCACCGCCCTGAGCTACAAATCCGCTCGTCGATCCAACCGAGTTGCCGGCGATGAGAGAGTCGCGAATGATGCCGTCGCCGATGAAGAGCGCGCCGCCTTCACCTCCGTCGCCGGTTGAGTTGCCGGAAAAAATGCATCCGGTCATGAGCGTGGGGGATTCGTTGTAAACAGCACCGGCGATCCCGTCGGTTGGGATACTGTTGTGAGTGAAATTGCAGCGCACGAGGTTCAGCTCGCCGTCCGCGAAAATGGCGCCGCCGTCATGAGCAGAGTTCTCGATGAACACACAGTCAGTCATCGTCACTGCGATCCTGCTGGGACCAAAAAATGCGCCGCCCAGGCCAAAGCCGGAAGCCGTGTTACGCAAGAATGTGCAATTGCTGAGCTCGAGGGCGGAGCCAGGAGAATTAATCGCTCCCCCCAGTCCGTTAGGCGCGGCGTTGTCGGTAAAGATGCATCCAATCGCCGTGGCCCGGGCTCGGGTGACCCGCAGGGCGCCTCCATCGCCGAGTCCGTTCTTTAGCGTGAGACCCGTGAGGGTGAGGGGAGATATTGCGGAAAAAATGCGAGTGCGGTTGCCGCCACTGATCGCAATTTGATCTGCGCCTGGCCCGTCGATCCTCAGCTCCCGGATCACGTTGAGCGGAGTCGCCAGCAAAATAACCTGACCGTTTAGAGACGGGTCGAACTGGATCACATCGCCGGCCGCCGCGGCGGCAATCATTGCTCGCAGGGAACCCGCGCCATTATCAGCCGTGCTCGTTACGGTAAGCGTGCTGGCGGACACCGAGACGCATGAAAGCGCACCTGCGAGAAGGCAGAGGAAAGCTCTCATGCGTCTATCTTGCTAACGAATGTCCTCCACGTAGCTGACGATGCGGTAGTCGACGGCGTCGCCTTCCGTATCCAGGGCGCGATCGTAATGCCAGCTGGTGTTCCCGTTTCCATAGAACGTCTTGCACACGATCGCGCCCGTGAGGTCTGGATTGCCGTTGAGCACCACGTCGGCGCTCGGTGCGTAAAAGGTGGCGGCGAAATCGCCCGGCGGTGCGATATGGATGAACTGGACGGTCGACGGATTGGTCGGGCTGATTGAGTAATACTGGAGGTTGGCGGCGAGTCCACTTTCGTTGTCGATGTCGCGGGCTTTGATGTCGACGTTCCCATCGATAAACAGTTTCACGTGGACGTTGTTCTTGACCGTTACGCGCGCGGTCAGGTCACCCGTGACATGGACAGCCACGTAGGTTTGCGCACTGCCAACGGGGTTGATGGTGAGTCTCCCGCTAAGACTGGAGAGGAGATAATAGGTTGGGGCCTGTGGCGTCCCAGCCGCAGGCGGTGTCACAGTCACATCCGTAGTAACAGTCGTGGGCGAGGACTGTGGCGGCGGCAAATCCGTCGGCATCTTGAATGGCGGAATCGTGAAGGGAACGTTGTTGTCAACCGTTCCCGTGATGTATTGGGTCGGCAAGATTGTCCCCCCATTTGTGGAGATATTTCCGTAGAGCATTCCGTTCACTGCATCAGGGGCGACCGCCCCTCCGATCGCGACCGAGCCGCTGCGGGAATCCTTGTAGCGCGGGCTCGCGGGATTGTTAGCGACGAAAACGTAGGGGCCATCCTTGGAATTGTAGCTGTCGATCTGTGCGGCCGAGCCCAGGCCATAATATGAACCAGTGGTTTTGATGGCCACTTCGAACGGCGTCACCGGAGCACTGATTTGTTCGATGCGACGGGTGATTTGCGGATTCGGCACCGGAGTAACCGTTGGGCCTACGCCATCGCCATCCTTTCCGTAGGCCGCAATGAAGTGATCGGTTCGGAAGTCGATTTTCCGGAGCAAACTATCGCCGCGCACCCCCGCGCCCATGCGATCGTCCATTCCGGTCCGCGGCAAGCCGTTCACCGGCGCAGTCCCCTTGGTGCGGGCCCGATACCACCTGTTCCCCGTGGCTGGATCGGAATAAAAGTTATCGACCACCGTACTGGTGGTGAGGTTGTTAGAGCCGAATGTTGTCACAGGGCTCGAGTATTTACTCCCGGATTTCGTCCAGCCGTTGAACGCATGGGCCGGATCCGCCACGGGTCCGTCTGGAAGTGCGTTGGGGAATCCGGTGGGGACTCCGACGGTGATGATCTTCCTGACCTCGGCATAAGCGATGTCACCCCCGGCTTCCGCTGCCATGAGCGAGTCCTTCCAGCTGCGCACCTGGCTCGACGAGACATTGAAACGAGTCGTGCAATTGCGGAGCACGTTGGCTCCAATGAGCGATAGGATCAGGATCGCGCCCAACGCGCAGATCAGGACGTTGCCTTCTTCCTCGAAGCGTTTTACGCGTTTCATATTTACTCCTTTAAGGGCGATTAACCGCGCCGTTTGTTTCTCAGGTAAGCTGTCGAATACACTGTCGTGCCCGCCCGGGCGGTATCTTGGGCGGCCTGTGTGCCACCGGACGTAAAGATGGGTTGGAAGCTGATGCTGGTCTTGGTGTACTCCGTATTTGCCAGCTCCACGTCGGTGGTCTCCGGCACCAGCCGATCTGTGCTCGACGCGACCGTCGTGACAACGCCGTTCTCGGTCCGGAGAATCGACAGTCCGCTGATGGAATAAACCACCGAGCTGGTGGTGGCGCCGTAGTTAACCTGCCATCCGCTCGGCGTGTAGGTCATGGTGGGCGTCCGCGGCGTGCCGATCAAAGCGGGATTGACCACCGCCTCGGGGTCGCCCTGCTGGATAATGTAGTTCGGAACCGTGATCGTCACCGTCTGAAGCTCCGGATGGTTTAGCGGCGCAAATGTCGTCACGATGAGGCCGCGTTTTACATCCCGGCTGAGATAATCCACAATGCGCACCTGCTGCATGTGGGTGCCAAAATATCTGTCAATGGCATTGAAGCTCTTCTGGAGCGACCCGGATGAAGTGAAGGTCGCACCCATGACGACACTGCTCGTCGCCAAGGCGAGCATCATTTCAGGTAAGGTGAAGGCGAGGTTTTTTAGTGAAGGTTTGAGTTTCATTTTTTTGATCCGTTTGACAGGATGTTGGTTGACTCTTCTGTTCGTGGACGTCCGCCGAATGTCATTGCCCAGGCGACTTTCACCTCGACTTTGACAAGCCCGGTGCCGAGATCGGTTGCGACCGAGTTGGTGGTTACGGTTCCGGAAGGTGTGCGCGTGAACTGCGTCACGCCGTTGGGGGTGGGAAAAGCGCTTATTTTTACCGTCTCCGTGGCCTTGCCTGCAAAGGGCGCCGCGTTGGGCGCTGTCGCCATTAAGTTCTGGACTGCGGTGGTGCTGACCAGGTCGGTGAACGACAAATTCCGCAACATTTCCGAGCGATCCTGCACGCTCTGAAGAGCTGCAACCGACTCTTTGGTAGCGTCAATGTAGCGAAGGCAAACCGCGTTGAGCTCGAAAATGGAGGCAAAGAAGACGGCAAGAAGAACGAGGCCGACCATAACCTCGGAGAGGGTCATGCCACGGTTTGGAGCTATTTGAGGCTCTTTCATGCCAAACGTCATAATTACCATAACTAGGCAGCACATCATGTGCCGGTTTTCTCGTTCCTGCGACAGCGTTTTCGCGGAGATGATATTTTTGGCGATTTTTATCAATATTGATAGTCGTCCTTGGTTGGGCGCCGATTTCTATCGGGCTCCCAAGCACCGCAGGTCGGATCGGGCAGGGCGCACCCCTAGCCGACGAATTCGGCCCGATGGCCTCCGGTTTAGTGGATTCGGGAAAGTGCGATTGCTGAAAGCGCCGCGGACGCGTTACCCTGTTCCCAACGGGAAGCGCCTTTATCCGCGTTTGGGTTGCACTCGTGCGCGGTATCGGCTTGCCACGGTTCGGGAATTAAGCGACATATTTGCCGTGCCGCGTCTACCAGATAGCGCGGTGCTTAGTTCGGGCTGTGGCTCAGCTTGGTAGAGCGTTCGCCTCGGGTGCGAAAGGTCGCAGGTTCGAATCCTGTCAGCCCGATTAATTCTCGCAATCCCGCTGCCGCGTGGTCAGTTTCTCCCCTCGCGGCCGGCATTCATGAATCAAACCGTTCTCACTACCATCGCCCTGACTGGTTTCAGCGTGGCATTTTTTCACGCCGCGATTCCCACGCATTGGCTGCCATTTGTCCTCACGTCTCGAGTGCAAAAATGGAATCCGGCCAAGACGATCGCGGTCACTGCGATGGCCGGAACGGGACACGTTATCGTGACTGCGGCCCTGGGGTTGGCAATTACCTTGTTTGGTTCGGCAATAAGTGACCGCATCGGCGCCTGGTTCCCGCGCATCGCGGGAGGAGCGCTCTTTGTTTTTGGACTCTATTATCTTTTCCGTCAGGTGTTGGGGAAGGGGCACGTCCATTTTCATTATCCCCACGAGCATTTGCATGAACAGGGGCACCACAACCACGAGCATGGTCACGAGCATGAGCATGGTCACGAGCATGAGCACGGTCACGAGCATAGACACGGACACTCCCATGAGCACGGACACGACGACGGTTACCAGCCACGCCGCACCTCGGATCGAGCGGCCATCCTCAGCTTGCTGGCGTTCCTGACCTTTTCTCCCTGCGAGGGATTCGTGCCGTTTTACGTCTCGGGAATTCGCTATGGCTGGGCGGGGTTTGCAGTCCTGACTGCGGTCCTCTCCCTCGCCACCGTTGCGGGCATGGTCATTTTCACTTCCCTTACCCTGGCGGGCTTAAGCAAAATCAGGCTCGGTCTTTTGGAGAAATACGAAAGCGCCTTAATGGGCGTCCTGCTTTGCGCAGTCGGCCTTTTCATCATTGTTTTCGAAACATGAACAAAAAGAGTGCAGCCCTGGAGGTCGGAAATCTGGCGCCCAAGTTTCGGACCATCGCGGTCGGCGGTGAATATGGCGCCGGTCGGGAAGTCTCTCTCTCAGAGTTCCGGGGCGCGCCGGTTGTTCTTTACTTTTATCCGAAGGACGACACCCCGGGTTGCACCGTTCAGGCCTGCGGTTTGCGCGACGCCTGGGGCGATTTATCGGTTCGAGCAAAGATTTTCGGCGTCAGCGTGGATTCCGCGGGCAGCCACGAAAAATTCATCGCGAAATATCATCTGCCGTTTCCTCTTCTTTCCGATCCGCAGAAAGAGATCGTAAACGCCTACGGCGTTTGGGTTGAGAAAAGCATGTATGGAAAGAAGTACATGGGAGCCGAGCGAAGCACTTTTATCGTCGACCGCGCCGGGCGAATTGCGGCGATATTCCGAAAAGTAAAGCCCGAGGAGCACGTTGCGATCGTGCGGGAGGCGTTGGAAAACCTCGCCTCCTGAAGAAAGAACTGTTGCGGAGGGGCGCAACCGGTGCTTGCGTTGCGCTCCGGTAAGCCGGAATGCTGATAAACCTTTATGGGCTCCCTGAAGAAACGTCGGAAAGCGAAGATCTCCAAACACAAGCGTCGCAAACGCATGAAGGAGAATCGCCATAAGAAGCGTTTGCGTTACAAGTCGTAATCGCCTCGCTCAGATTGCCCCTCGTTAGGTTTCACACGGTTTGCGCCCGGGTTGTGCTGCCCTTAGAGTCATGCAAATGATCTTCGGGAAGAACTGGAGCAGGATCACTCTCCGTTGGGTTCTTCTTTGCGGCGCCCTTTTTTTCCTGAATGAGCTCGTGGTGTCTCGCGCCTTGGCGTTGGCCACCGAGGCGGCGCCAAAAAGCCCGGCCGGAAAAAAAGCCGCCCGTCAGGACGACTCCTTCAACCCGGCGGCGCCGAAGGACCTGGCCCTCCAGCCGCCAAACGCGCGCAAGGCGGAAGCTCTCGCCGACTTTGTGGAAGGCGCCCGCCTGGAAGAAAATGCAGAGTTGGAGAACGCGCTCGCCGCCTACCTGCGCGTCCTGAATTTTGATCCGGGCCAGGCCGAACTCGCTTTGCGCGTGGCGGCGTTGCTCAGCCGCCAGGAAGATTTCCCGCGTGCGATTGACGTCTTGAAAGACGCTAT
Organism: Chthoniobacterales bacterium; assembly: GCA_035274845.1. Classification (NCBI taxonomy): domain Bacteria; kingdom Pseudomonadati; phylum Verrucomicrobiota; class Spartobacteria; order Chthoniobacterales; species Chthoniobacterales bacterium. The sequence goes on along the minus strand of DATENU010000001.1, from coordinate 32,509 downwards.
CAAGGCCAAACCCAAAGAGCCGGGGCCTTATCTCCAGCTCGCTTTCATCTACGCGAAATACCTGAAGAAGACCGACCAGGCCGTGAAATACGCGAACCAGGCCATTGTCCTGGACCCGCAGAATTTCGACGCTTACCAGCGCCTTTATGAGATTGAAGCGGCGGCGGGGGAACCGCAGAAGGCGCTCGTGACCCTTGATCGTGCCGCCAACGTGAAAAGCGAGGATCCCGCTTTTTGGATCAGGCTTGGGAAACTTTTCGCCACGATCCTTTTCAAGACGGAGACGGAGCCCAAGCCGGAGACTATTAAACGGGTGAACGGTTTCTTCGAGAAAGCCGTCGCGCATGCGGGTGACGATCCGGCCGCGCTCAAAGAGGTGGCGGACTATTATGCTGCGTCGCAACAAATCCAGGAAGCGATCCCGCTCTACCTGAGGGTGCTCGAACTCCAGCCGGATGATTTGAATGCGCGTGAAAAACTGGCGACTGGCTTCGTCCTGACCAATCAACGGGACAAGGCGATCGAAATGCTTCAGGAAATCATCAAACAGCATCCGGAACGGTATCAACCTTACGATTTGCTCGCCCAGCTTTTGGATGATGCCGCGCGCGCCCTGGAACGGGACAACAAGCCCGAGCAGGCAAGAGCGGAATTTGCCAAGGCGGCGGCGAATTATGAGCAAAGTCTGCTGATCAATCCCGGCCGGGCCAACGCCTACCTGCGGCTCGCAGAACTGCTCATCGTCCCGATGAGGGAAAGCGAACGAGCGGTGAAAGTTCTCACCGAGGCGCGCCTGCGGTTTCCCACGGCGCCGGAGTTCACCTACTTCCTGGCTATCGCCCAGCGGGAGGCGAAACATCCTCAGCAGGCGGTCGTCACCTTCGAGGAAGTGCTGAATGAAGCTCAGGCCGTAAACGAGGAAGTCCTCACCGCGCGTTTCTTTTTCGATTATGGGGCCGCGGCCGACCAGGCCGGGCTCTACGATAAGGCCGCGGACCTGTTCCGGAAATCAATCTCTCTCGACCCAACGAATGCGGCCGAAGCCTACAATTATGTCGCGTTCATGTGGGCCGAGCACAACATGCATCTCGACGAGGCCGAAGACATGGTCGGACGTGCTCTTCAGTTCGATCCGAATAACGGCGCCTATCTCGACACCCTTGGCTGGGTCCATTTTCGCAAGGGAAAATTCGAGGAAGCCCTGGCCGAATTGTTGCGCGCGTCGGAGAATCTGACGAAACCGGACGCCGTCGTTTTGGAACACTTGGGCGATACCTACTCGAAACTGAACCGGGTCGCCCAAGCGCTCGATTTTTGGCAAAAGGCGATTGCTTTGGCGCCCGACAACAAGTTGCTCGCGGAGAAGATCGAGAAAACCAGGACAACGATGAGCCAGGGACCGGCCTCGAAAATTAATCGAATCGACTAGGCGATAAACGCGCCCCGGTTGCGGAACCGGCCGGCGCAACACCGCATGACAAAATATCCCACCGTATGGCAGCGAAAGACGATGTGGGCCGCGCTCACGGCGTTTTTCATTGTCGTGCTCATCACGATCGGATGCTCGGTCGTTTGGATTACCGCCAACGTGGTTGGGTTCATTCAGCCGATCCTGATCCCGGTGGCGATCGCGGTAATCCTCGCCTACCTCCTCGATCCGGTGGTCACCTGGATGTGCGAGCGGGGCCTCGGCCGCACGAAAGCGGTCGTTGCGCTTTTTGCCATTGCCTTCCTCTCGATCGGCGTCCTGGTTGCCTGGCTCGCGCCGATCGTTTCGATGCAGGCAACGAACGTGGGCCGCGAATTACCCCAGTACACCCAAAAAGCCCGCGATACAGTCGTCGATCTCATCTACAAGTACGATCACACGTTTGGAGTTCCCGGACCGAAACAAACCAAGAGCTCTTCGCCAACGTCCACCCTGTTGAACTGGCTCTTTGCCGCGCCGACACCGGCTCGCACCTCCACGCCGTCGCCGCCGACGGACAATTCCACGCCGGTTATCACCGCCCCTGCTCGGGATGAGATTGGGCCGACGCCCGAAAAAATCACCACGGCCGATCGCCAGCGCATTCAGGCCTCGGTCCAAAAGCAATTGCCGAATCTGGAGCGCCAACTGCCCTACATCGGCGAAAAGATCTGGGGCTTGTTGAAGCAAAGCATCGGCGGATTCCTCGGCGTGACCGGTTTTCTGCTTAGTCTCGTGATGGTCCCGATCTACCTCTTTTTCCTCCTGAAAGAGAGCCCGGAGATCGAGCGACGCTGGCGGGAGTATCTGCCCCTGCGCAATTCGCCGTTGAAAGACGAAGTGGCCGCGGTCCTCTCCCAGATCAACAACTACGTCATCGCGTATTTTCGCGGCCAACTTCTCGTTTGCCTTATTGACGGCACTCTCATCGGCACCGCCCTCTTTTTCTGCGGCTTGAATTTCGCGCCGCTCATCGGCGTGCTCGTTGTGATCCTGACGATGATCCCCTATATCGGCATTGTTCTTTGTTGGGTCCCTGCCGTCCTGATTGCCTTCGGCCAATGGGGGGATTGGCAGCATCCGCTGCTGGTGACTCTCGTTTTCATCCTGGTCCAAAATCTCGAGGCGCTTTTCATCGCCCCGCGCATCGTGGGAAACTCCGTCGGTTTGCATCCGATGACAGTGATTGTTTCCATTTTCGTCTGGGGCCTGCTCATCGGCGGCTTGCTCGGCCCGATCCTGGCGGTTCCCCTGACGGCGACCGTCAAAGTCCTTTTGGCCCGCTATGTCTGGGGCCGGCGCCTGCGTGAGAGAGTGGCCGACGCCGTGGAGGAAGTTCCGGTCGTGAAGCGTTCGGAACATGCGGCGCACGCGTAGCTTCGAGCGCGTCCAAAGGGGAACGTCGGCGCGCAGTTGCATTCGCGCCTGCTTGCAGGGATAGACATCCGCAATGACCGAGCATGTTCGACGCACCCGGCGAAAACGCCGGGTGAAGAGAGTCCGGAGCCAATTTACGGCGTTTACGCCGGCGCGAATCGCGATTTGCGCAGCCGCCCTTGTCGCAGGGTTTGCGGTCGGCTTTGCCATTCTTACCTACGGACCGCACGCCTATCGAAACTGGCGCGAATCAAATGCTCTGAAACGCGCTTCGGCCATGCTGGCCAAGGAAGACTTCGACGGAGCGACCCGGGCAGCTCGGGAAGCCCTGGCCCTTCATCGCGATTCAATCGCCGCCCTCTATGTTTTAGCCGAGGCGAGTGAAAAACAGAACCGCCCCGAGACGGTGGCCTGGCGGGCGCAAATCGCCCGGCTCGAACCGGACAACCTCGATAGCCAGCTCAATCTTGCTTCGGCCGCGCTCCGGTTTGGGCAGCTCGATACCGCGCGCACAGCTCTCGAGAAGGTCACTCCGGCTCAACGGGACCGCGCTTCCTATCATGTTGTCGCCGGCTGGCTGGCCCGGGCCCAGGGTAATGACGCTGACGTCGAAATGCATTTCGCCGCGGCGCTCGAGAAGGAGCCCACCAACGACCTTTATCAATTTAACCTCGCCGTTCTGCGCATTCGATCGTCCGCGCCGGAGAAAAGGGAGGAATCACGCAAGGTCCTGGAGCGCCTCAAGAAGATCGCGGCCTATCGCGCCGGTTCCTTGCGCGCTTTGCTGAGTGACGCCGTGCAGCAAAACGAACTCCAACGTGCGGACACGCTCGCGCAGGACCTGCAAATGAGTCAGCAAGTCACGTTCGCCGATGATCTCCTTTGCCTCGAATTCTATCGGAAGCTCGACGAGAAAAAATTTGCGGCGCTTCTGGAAAAGGTAAAACCGATCGCCGCTCGTAATCCGCTCGATCTCGCGTTGCTGATGGATTGGCTGCACAAGAACGGGCTCGGGGCCGAAGTCCTCAAATGGATGGAAAAACTGCCCGCCGAAATAACGACCGTTCCGCCGCCGGCCATCGCCATCGCTGACGCCTTCGTCGAAGCAAAGAACTGGTCTCGTCTGAAGCGGTGGACCCGCAGCGGCAGTTGGGACGATTCGGAATATCTCCGGCTGGCTTATCAAGCCTACGGTTCGAAGCAGTCGCGGCAGAGTTCTTCCGATGCGGAATTCTCCTCGCTCTGGCGTTCTGCCGAACGCGCCGCGAGCGACCGGACCGATCGCGAAGTCAATCTCGCCCGGCTGGCGTCGAAATGGAATTTGCCTCTCGAAGCCGAGCAGCTTTGGCTGCGGGTCTCAAAGGATGCGCCTCTCCGCCGGGAAGCACTCGATGCTCTCTTCCGGATCTATCGCGCGAACAACGACCTGACCAATCTTTATCGCATCGCCCAGCGCCTGCATGAAAGTTCGCCAAATGAAATAGGCGCGGCGGCGAATTACGCCCGCCTCGCTCTGCTGGTCGATCAGAACCCAGCCGAAGGGCATCGCGTTGCCAAAGAAACCTACGATCGCGCGCCCAACGAAGTAAATGCCGCGATGACGTACGCGTTCTCTCTCTATGGGCTCGGTCGCACTGCCGAGGGTGTGGAAATCATGAAGAAGTTGCCGCCCGAGGGAGTCCACGATCCGCATGCTGCCGTCTATGCTGCGGTGCTTCTGCTCGACGAAAACCAGGTCGCCGCGGCCCAGGAATACATCGCCGCGGCCCAGGCTGGACCGATCTTTCCGGAAGAAAAAAAACTGCTGGAAGAGGCCGTGGCGAAAGCCTCCGCAGCGACTGCAAATCCCACGGCTACGCCTTCGCCAACACCGTCTCCCTCGTCACGTTCCTGACGCTGCGGTCTGGATTGCTTTTTCGACGACCGCCGCCGCCAGGCCCTGGGTGGCGTCGTCGAGGGCGGCATTAGCAGCCTTGAGCTTTCTCGCGTCGTTGGTTTTCAAAGCCTCCCGAACACCATTAACGCAGAGGAGGATCGTTGCTCGTTCAGTCGGAGCGAGGGCGTCGCCAACCCGCTCAAAGGCAGCATCCACGGCACCGAGCATCTCTTCGGATTTCAGTTTCGCTTCCGTCCAGACTCGTTCGGTCATGTCCTCGAAAGCGTGCTCGAGCGATTCGGAGATCATCGCTTCGACCGCTTCATCCGACACATCCACGGCACTGTTGATTTCGACAATTTTTTCCAGGCCCGTTTTTGTGTCGCGGACCAGGACATGAAGAAGGCCGTTCGCATCGATCTCGAACTGGACCCCGACGCGAGCGACGCCTTTGGGCGCCGGCTCAAATTCAATCTCAAAATTGCCAAGCGGCCAGTTGTCCCGTGCCATCTCGCGTTCTCCCTGAAGCACCTTGATCGACATCCGTCGCTGTTGATGCACCGCGGTGGTGAACATTTCACCGGCCTTGATCGGGATCGTCGAATTGCGCGGAATGATCACATTCATCAGGCCGCCGAACGTTTCGATCCCCAGCGAAAGAGGAGTCACGTCCAGAAGGACCACGTCGCGGATTGCGCCTGACAGAATTCCGGCCTGAATCGCTGCCCCGGTCGCCACTGCTTCGTCCGGATTCTGGGACGTGTTTGGCGGACGCTCGAAGATTTCCGCGACAAGGTTCCGAACCAGCGGCATGCGGGTCATTCCTCCGACCAAGATCACTTCATCCAAATCGGCCGGAGCGATTTTTGCATCGGCGAGCGAGCGCCGGCAGTGAGCGCTAGTTTGGTCGACAATTGGCCGCGCTAGTCGCTCCAGTTCCTGGCGGGTCAGGGCAGAGGAAAAATTCCTTTCCCCACCCAGAAACGGGATTTCAATTGCGACGCTTTCGGCGGTGGAAAGCCGATGCTTCGCATCGATCGCCGCCTGACGGGCTCGCGCCGCGTCTTCGGGTTTATCCGCTCGAAATCCCTTCACTTGCAGGTGAGCAAGGATTGCGTTGTCGATGTCGTCGCCCCCGAGCCGCGTGTTACCGTTCGTAGCCAGAACTTCGAAGACGCCGTTATTCAATTCGAGGATCGAAATGTCGAAAGTGCCCCCGCCAAGGTCGTAAACCGCGATGCGGCGACGGCCCTCCAATTTGTCCAGTCCATAGGCCAACGCGGCCGCGGTAGGTTCGTTCACGATGCGCTCCACGGTGAAACCAGCGAGCTCACCAGCTCGTTTCGTCGCGCTTCGCTGGGCGTCGTTGAAATAGGCCGGAACCGTGATCACCGCGCGGGAAACAGAATGGCCGAGTGCGGTCTCGGCGTCGTCTTTCAGCTTTTGCAGGATCAACGCCGAAATTTCTTCGGGGGAATAACGTCGTCCGTTTGCAGCGACGCGAACCGGCTGTCCGCTCTTGCGTTCAAGCAGGTACGAGACGTCCAGATCTGCAGCGCGCAATTCGTCGCCCCGCAATCCCATGAAACGCTTAATGGAATAAACGGTTTCTTTCGGATTTAAGACTCGCATCCGGGCCGCGGCCTGGCCAACCAGAGGCGCGTCCGCCGGCGGAAAATGAACGACCGAAGGCGTCAGGCGCGCTCCATTTTTGTCCGCGATCAGAATCGGAAACCCCGAATCCATCACGCCGATGAGCGAGTTGGTGGTGCCCAGATCGATGCCGACAATCTCATTCATCTCAACGGAGCATCCATGGACCAAGAGATGGAGGCAACTGGATCGACCGCGATGGCGATCCCTCAGATTGACTTATTGCCACTCGCTAATCTTGACGGCTTAAAGCCGTCAAGATTTTGGAGGCCCAGTTCGGTTGTTTGAGATGCGATGGGGGCGGTGCTCCAATTCGTTCTCGCTGGACGTCGTCCGAACTAATCTTTGTATGGATCGACAATGTCCTTGCCGGCCATCGCGACGCCGAGCGGCTTCAGCGTATGTAAAATCCGGATCGTCCCTACATGCGCGGCGAGGACATCGGGAAGGCGGCGATAAGCTTGCGGCGCTTCATCGAGGTCGCCGCCGCGTAACACGACATTTTTATCCGCGATCCATTTCATCATCTCGTCGTGCCGGACCAGTCCTTCCTTGCGAATTCGTTTTCCATCCACCTTCACGAACTTTCCCTTCGCCGCCGTGCGGGACATGATCCGCCCGGCGCCGTGCACCGTGGAAAACAACGCCTCTCGCGAAGCTGGAGAATCGACTCCTTCGATGATGACCGCGTCGTCGCCCATGCTTCCGCCCACGAAACCTTTTTGGCCGGGAAAGGCCGGCGTGGCTCCCTTTCGCACCACCCAGTATCGCTCTCCGTCGTGTTCCTCCCGCCAGGCAAAGTTGTGATGATTGTGAACCTCCTCAATCGCCTTCGCTCCCAGGATTCCACGCACGACGTGTCGCGCCACGGCTTCGCGGCCAGCATAGGCATAACGCCCCGCCAGAGTCATCGCGGCGATATAGTTTTCTCCGAGAGCCGACGCTTCAGACACTACCGTGGGTGGAACGTCCATTCCGTCCTTGCCTCCGGCCGCCTTCAAAAAATAGGTCGCCGTTTTGTGTCCGAGCCCTCGAGAACCGAAATGGACGCCGACCCAAATACGATCGGACTCGTCCGCAAAAATATCGACGTAGTGATTGCCGCCGCCGACCGTTCCCAGCTGGCTCGCCGCGCTTTGTTTGAGCTCACGCAGCGGCGAAATCTGCCAGGCGGGATCGTCGAACAGATCATGATCGATCCGGGTCTTGCTCTTTTGCCCGATGCCGAACGACACATCGCGGACGACGTCGTTCATAATCTCTTCCATCGCCGGCCCGATCTGTGACCGGGTGGCATCGGTGAGAATGGCAAGATTCCCGCAGGCGATATCGAACCCAACTCCCGAGAGAGAGATTTTGTCCGTGTAGGCCACGACCCCGCCGATCGGCTGGGCGTAGCCTTTATGTCCATCCGCGCAGAGAACCCCGCGCTCGCCCCCGTCCGCGACGCAGCGCTCGATCTGGGCAATGGTCGCCTCGTCGTGCTCGCCGAAAATCTTTGTCTTCACCGGGCGAGCCTTTCTTCGGCGACAACCCGCCAGCTTTCGACATCCTGCCGCGATTCTATTCGCGCCGGGCTGAGAACGGCTTTCACGGTGTCGAAGGTAGCGTCGCCAAAAGGCAGAGCGATCGAGCGGGCGAGCTCGCGTTTCGTTTCCGAATCCATTGTTTTGTAGAGCAGGCTGAGGTGCGGGTTCAATTCGTAATCGCCTGGCGAACCCGATGCGCGCCGCAAATCTTCACTCAGGCGGGCCAGGTCAGGGTGCGGTGCAAAGCGAATGAAGAGCGTTTCGGTGAATTTGTCGGAGTAACCCAGCCCCAGAGCTTCGAGCCGGAATCGCCGGTGCCCGGGCAGAACTTTCGCCAGAACTTCAGCGGGATGTCCCCGTTCCGCGCTCATCACAAAAATTGTAACATGCGGTTCGAAAACCGGTGCATCGAATCGCGCTGCGAGCTCCCGGATGAGCGCCGCGCAATAACCCCGGGCCGGTTCACCCGGGCAGAGCCAATAGGTGATGATCTCTCCGCGCGTGCCCATCGTCCTGCACTGGTGGAACAAGGAGCGGCGGTTTACAAACCGCCGTCGCGTTTTTCTAAAACGCTGGCCGCGGTTTGGAAAGCGCCGCGCCTTGCGTACCGTGCCTCATGGTAACGAATGTTCTTGGCACCGAACTGCGCTGCTGTTGCCGCGATCCGCTGACGGGATTCTATCGGGATGGATATTGTCGCACGGGCCCGGAAGATCTCGGGCTTCACACCGTTTGCGTGGAAGTCACTGAGGAATTTCTCGATTTCTCCGTTCTCGATGGAAACGATCTCGTGACGCCGATGCCGGAATGGGGTTTCCCCGGACTAAAGCCCGGAGACCGCTGGTGTGTCTGCGTCACACGCTGGAAAGCCGCGCTCGATCACAACCGCGCCGCGCCGGTCGACCTTGAAGCGACCCACTCGTCTGTGCTCGAGTTTGTCGATCTGGAGGATTTGCAGGCCCATTCGATTAAACATTGAGGCCGGCTTGCGCGGCTCTCGTTCGCAAGCTACAACCTTCTGCGATTTTGAAACTGCCGTTTAGCTTCTTCCTTGCGCTGCGTTATCTGCAACCGAAGCGCACCTTTGTCTCGATCATCACCCTCATTTCGGTGCTCGGCGTGATGCTGGGAGTCATGGTGCTGATCCTGGTCATCTCCGTCATGACGGGATTCGACCGCGAATTGCGCCAGAAGGTAATCGACTTCGACGCCCATATCCTGGTCAGCACCGAGGACGTCCTGCGCGATTGGCGCGATCTGACGGTGAAAATCCGGAACACTCCAGGCGTGGTCGGGACCGCTCCCTATGTGCAGGGCCCCGTTATCGTGGAGTTTCAAACGCGCCGGCTGGCGCCGCTGATCCGCGGGATCGATCCGGTGGAAGAGGAAAAGGTGGTGCCGCTGAAAAAGTTCATCAAGAAAGGCACACTCGATCTGGAGGGAGATTCCGCGGTCATCGGAGTGGAACTCGCCCGCAAACTCCAGATCAACGTCGGGGACAAACTGACGGTGTATTCACCGGGCAATCTCGGTGAGATCCTGGACGGCATTAAAGGACTGGAGAACACGAAAGGCGACGACGAGCGCAAGGCGATCGACAAGTTGCGCGAGGTTGTTTTGCCCAAGGAACTGACGATCACTGGAATCTTTGAGACGGGACATTACTTGCACGACTCGGAGTTCCTCCTCGTGCCGATCTACGTTGGCCAGGAACTTTATGGCCTCGGGGACGCGCTCCATGGCCTCACCGTCAAAACCACCGATCCGTATGCCGCCGAGGGCGTGAAGCAGGAGATCCAGAAATACCTCACCCCGCCCGAATTTGCCCAAACCTGGATCGACATGAACAACCAGTATTTCGAAGCGGTTCGGCTCGAACGAACCGTGATGTTCTTTCTGCTGTTCTTCATCATCATTGTGGCCGCGTTCGGGATCATGAACACGCTCATCACCGTCACGGTGCAAAAGACGCGTGACATTGGAATCATGAAAGCGATCGGGGCCAATATCCGCCAGATCGTGTGGGTCTTTCTAGGTCAGGGTGTGGTGGTCGGACTTTTCGGGACGCTCACCGGGCTGGCCCTGGGCATGACCCTGATTCGGTATCGGAACGAATTCAGCCACTGGCTGGCGAATACGTTCGGAATCGAGGTGTTCCCGAAACAGGTCTATCAGTTCTCGCAAATTCCGGCGCAGGTCGTTCCGATGGATGTCGCCAAGATCTGCATTGGCGCTTTCGTGGTCTGCTGCGTTTTCGCGTTTCTTCCGGCCTATCGAGCGGCCAGGCTCGATCCCGTGAAAGCGTTGCGCTACGAGTAGTCATCCTAAGCGGAGTGCTGGGGGTCCCTCGACTTCGCTCGGGATGACAACTAGTTTTGGCGCATGAACCGATTCGTGGTTGCGCTTCTCATTTCGTTCACCGCATCGCCGCTCCTCGCCCAGATCGACCGCATTACCGGCCGGCAGTTCGCCACTCGTTCGGAAGTGCTCGCGCGGCACGGCGCGGTTTGCACCAGCGTCCCGGCCGCGACGCAGGTCGGCCTCGACATCTTGAAACGCGGCGGAAGCGCGGTCGATGCCGCCATTGCCGCCAACGCCACTCTCGGTTTGATGGAGCCGGTCTCGAATGGCGTCGGCGGCGATCTGTTCGCGATCGTTTACAGCGCCAAGGAAAACAAACTTTATGGACTGAACGGCAGTGGACGTTCGCCGCTCGGCTTGAGCTACGACCAAATGAAAGCCGAGCTCGACAAGTTGAACCGCAAAACGATTCCGCCCCGCGGCATGCTCCCCATCAGTGTGCCGGGCACGGTCGATGCCTGGAACGAGCTGCACAAGAAATTCGGCAAGCTCAAATTGAGCGACGATCTCGCGCCAGCCGCAAAATATGCCGAAGAAGGTTTTCCAGTGACCGAGCTTATCGCGTTCTACTGGCACCTTGGGCCTGAGCTTTATAAGGATTTGCCCGGCGCGTTTCTCGAAACTTACACACTCGATGGCAAAGGCCGGACGCCGGCGAAGGGCGATATTTTCAAAAACCCGGCGCTCGCTTCCACGCTGCGACTGATCGGCGAGAAAGGGCGCGACGCCTACTATCAGGGCGAGATCGCGGACAAAATCGACGCGTTTATGCGAGCGAATGGGGGTCACCTGCGCAAGATCGACTTCGAGAAACATACCTCGACCTGGGTGGATCCCGTGTCGGTGAACTATCGCGGTTACGACGTCTTCGAGTTGCCGCCGAACGGACAGGGGATCGCGACGCTCCAGATCTTGAACCTGCTCGAGGGCTTCGATCTCAAGGCCATGGGTTACAATTCGCCTGCTGCCCTTCACGCCATGATCGAAGCGAAGAAGATCGCGTGGGCTGATCGCGCAAAGTTTTATGCGGATCCTGCTTTCGCGAAAATCCCGCTGGCCGGGTTGCTTTCGAAAAACTATGCGGCCGAACGGCGCAAGCTGATCGATCCCCAACACGCCGCGAAAAAGATCGCGCCCGGAAACCCGGCCTTGAAAGATGGGGACACGATCTACCTCTGCACCGCGGACGATGAAGGCAACATGGTCAGCCTGATCCAGAGCAATTACCGGGGCATGGGGAGCGGCATCGTCGTTCCCGGCCTCGGCTTCATGTTCCAGGATCGCGGCGAATTATTCTCGATGGAGCCCGGCCACGCCAACGTCTATGCGCCAGGCAAGCGGCCTTTCCACACCATTATCCCGGGCTTTGTCATGAAGGACCAAAAGCCGTGGCTGGCGTTTGGCGTGATGGGTGGGGGGATGCAGCCGCAGGGACACGTCCAGGTCCTGACGAATCAGATCGATTTCGGGATGGGCGTTCAGGAAGCCGGCGACGCTTCCCGCTGGCAGCATGAAGGCGATAGTGAGCCGACCGGCGAAAAGCTCGACGAGCACGGCGGCTACGTAAATCTCGAAAGCGGCGTTCCGTGGGAAACCGTGCGGGAATTAAGACTGAAAGGCCACGACGTTCGCTACGACCTCGGTGGGTATGGCGGCTATCAGGCGATCAAAGTCGAAATGCACGACGGCCAGCGGGTCTATGTTGCGGCGAGCGAAAGCCGCAAGGATGGGCAGGCTGCGGGGTATTAAATCCCGCAACGTTGCAGGCTTGTAACGTCATAGGGCGTTAGATATTCATTTCGCCATGTCGCCTCGCCCTACCATCTTTATCTCCGCCGTCAGCAAGGAGTTGCGCAGTGCCCGCCAGCTCGTTTCCAATACCCTGACCTTTCTCGGCTACGAACCGATCTGGCAGGACATTTTCGGGACGGAAACGGGGGACCTGCGACAGATGTTGCGGGACAAAATCGACCAGAGCAAAGGCGTAGTGCAGCTCGTCGGTCAATGTTATGGCGCCGAGCCGACGTCACCGGATCCGGATTTCGGCCGGGTCAGCTACACCCAATACGAGGCACTCTACGCCCGGAAAAAGGGAACCAAGGTTTGGTACCTTTTCATGGACGAAGATTTCCCGATCGATCCGCACGAGCCCGAGCCCGAAGAGCAGCGCCAGCTTCAGGCGGCCTATCGAGGTGTGCTCAAGGCCGATTCCCATCTTTTCCACCCGCTCAAAACGCGGGAGGCGTTGGAGGCGGGTGTCCTCAAACTCCGCGACGATCTCACGGAATTACGGAAAGGTGCGCGGCGTTGGGCCTGGGGAATCGCGGCCCTGATCGTTTTTGTCGCGCTCCTGGCGATCTGGTTGGTGTTCGGCCAGAGCAAAATCTCCACGAAGATCGACAAGAGCCAGCAGACGCTGGAAAAGATCGCGGACCGATTTGAAGCGCTCGCGTCGAACGGCGGTGTCATCGCGAACGCGAAGACGCCTGAAGAGCATTATCACAACGCCCGGATCCACGAGCTGAGCGGGAACTTCTCTTCGGCGCGCAAGGAATACACCGATTACCTTTTCTCGAATCTCGAGGCAATCGATCCCTGGCTGAGCTACCTCGCGATGCTCAAATCCGCGGAGGGAAAAGCGGGCGCGGCCGAGGCGATGCGTTACATGGCGGACAAGCTTAAGCCGCCCACCATTTCCTACCAGACCGCGATCGCCCTACTCGAGGATGGCGACGCCCGGATCGCGAAGCTAACCGCGCTCGCTGAGAAGAATCCCGATTTTGGTCCGCTGCCGTGGTTGATCAGCCAGGAGTATTCCGAGACGCGGCGCGGCGACCAGACCCTGGCCGACAAGCGCGCGGAAAAGGAATGGCTGGAGAGATTTCGCGCCGCCCAGGCCGCCGGGAAGTTCGAGAAATTCTTCATCGACAAGAAGGAAGCACAGAAGTGGGTGGAGACCGCCGACGCCCGGTGGGCCAGCCTGACGAGCACCTCCGACAAAGTGCTCGAGAATCCGATTACGCTGACGGCGCAATATTCCAGTGGCGGCTGGGCAATTATTTTCACGCTCACCGATTTCAAGGCGAAGGAGCTCTTCTACCGGCTCGATGGAAAGGGGGACTTCGTCTCTACCGGTCATTTGCCGCAGAAGAATGCGCAAACTGGCCTGCCGATGATTCAGACTTACGTTCCGCTACCGAATCTGGCGCCCGGCGAGCACACCGTGGAAGCGAAATACCTCGACCGGAATGACAAGAGCAACGGTCCCTACACGTTGAAGTTCTCGACCCAGGGCGAAGAGCTCGCCCAAGGCAAACAGATCCTCGAGATGACCAAGGGCTCCTGGGTGTCGTTCCGCGATTACGACGGCAAAGTTCTTCTCTACTTCACCCATCTCCTTTCCTATCGCCCCGTCATCAAGGAAATCCATTATTCGCTCAACAGCGAGGCGGTTGACCAGAACTACAAGTTCAAGCCGAGCGATAAAATGTTTATCGCTGGAGATGACCTGGTTTATATCAGCGTCCCCGCCAACACCCAGTACGCCGCTGTCCAGATCACCTACAAGGACGGAACGAAGTCAGGAATCCAAAAGATAATGCGCACGGGACCGTAGCGCGCCGCTTACTTTGCTTTCGGTTTCAATTCCGCGTCGAAAAACTCCATGATTCGGGTTTGGCGGCGAAGGCGGAGCAGCGGCTCGCTTACCATGTGAGTGCCGAGAAGGGGGAGGAAATTGAACGGCTTGCCCGCTTCGAAGAGCGCCTGCGAGAGTTGGATCGAGTGCTGAGCGTAAACGTTGTCGTCGGTGAGGCCGTGAATGAGCAAGAGCGGCCGGCTCAGGTTTGAGGCGTAGGTCAGCACGCTGCTCTTCTTGTAACCCTCCGCGTTTTCCGACGGCAGGCCGAGATAACGCTCGGTGTAATGCGTGTCGTAGTTTTCCCAGGTAACGACGGGCGCACCCACGACGGCGCAGCGGAAAATATCGGGCCGCTGCATCACTGCCATCGCGGAAAAATAGCCGCCGAACGACCAGCCGACCACGCCGACGCGTTTCAAGTCCATCGCCGGCTCGTGTTTCGCCAGCGCTTGCAATCCGGCGATCTGGTCGGCCAGCGCTACGGCGATCAGGTTCCCCCGGATGGCCCGTTCCCACTCGCGGCCGTGTCCCGGTGTTCCGCGCCCGTCGAGAAGGACCACGATGTAACCGCGATCCGCCATCCATTGATCGATCATGTAACGGTCCGGCTGGGCCAGCACCTGCTTGTGTCCCGGCCCCGCATAAACGTCGAGAATGACCGGATAATGATTGCCGCTCTTGAAGTCGCGCGGCCTGACGATAGCGGCATCCATTGGCCGATCGCCCGCCGTCCGGCACAGTTCGAACTTGGGTAATATGGAAGGCCGCTCGGCGACCGAAGGAAGCGTCGCAATTTTTTTCCCGTCAGACGAACTAACCTCCCAACCGGTGGCTCCATTCGTCAGGTCAAAGCGATGAAGAAACTGATCCTTTGTTTCGCCAAAGACCGCGGTGTGACGCCCCGCATCAGGTGTTAACTGTTGCGGCTCGCTGTTTGGGTTGAGCGAGAAACGAAACAGATGCCGTTCGCGCGAATCCGCTCCGCCCGTGACAACGATGGATCGGTCCGCTTCGTTGAGGTCAATGAATTCATCGAGCTGGAAGGTCGCCGGGATGGCCGCGCGAACGAGCGTGCCATCCGCGGAATGCAGCTCCACCTGCCACGTGCCATTGCGCTCAGTCGTCCACAGAAACTGCTGACCGTCTTTCAGCCAGACCGGCATCGGATGGTGGTCGAGATTCAGCCAGGCGGCATCGTTCTCGCGCAATAGTTCGCGTGTCGCGGCGGTTTTTGCATCGACGGTCAACAGAAGTTCTTCCTGCTGCGCGCGATTCTGAATGACGACACACAGCGGGGCGGCCGCTTCTTCCCAAACAACGCGCGCCAGATACGGATATTTTTCGCGATCCCATTCCACCCAGCGGGTTTCGCCGCCTGAAACGGCGACAATTCCCAGCCTGACCTTCGCGTTCGGCGTTCCAGGACGCGGATAGAAATTCTTCGCCGGCGGCGTTTCCGGATGCAGAGGATCGGCAATGAAGCGGCTCTCGACAGCGCTGTTATCCGTTTCCTGGAAGGCGATCGATTGAGAATCGGGCGACCACCAAAAGCCGTGATGCCGGTCCATCTCCTCCTGGGCGACGAATTCCGCCGTGCCGTGCTGCAAGGTTTCGCTCGCCCCGGAGGTGAGAGCGAGGTCCGCCTGCGTTTCGAGGTCAATCACGTGCAATTCCCCGGCGGAGACCGCCGCGACCTTGCGTCCATCGGGAGAGAAGTGCGGGTCGATCCAGTTTTGCCCCGGTAATTCGGTCACCTTGCTGTCGGCCCGCGCGATGACGTAAAGCTTGCTCGAGAGCGTTACGAGGATCTTGCTGCCGTCTTTCGACAGTTGAAAGCTGGTGAACCCGCGCAGGCTTTGCCGTTCCCGCTCGCGCCGGCTTCGTTCCTCGGTCGTCAGTTTTTCCTCCGCGCCCTGGAGCAATTTCTCCGGAGCCAGGATCTCGCGGAGCTTTGCGTCCGCGATTGTAAATTCATAAAGCCTCAAGACCGGATCGCGGGCGCCTCCCCGAAGAAAAACGACCGCTTTGCCGTCGGGCGTCAATTGCGGCGAAACCGGCTGGCCGAGCGAGTAATTGCGGGTTTCGACCAGCTCCCGGAAATAGCGCAGGTCCGCCGATTCCGGTTCCGTGGCCGGGAGGCTGGCCGCGGTGAAGATGAGTATGAGAGGCCAGCCAAGAAAAGAGCTTCGCATGGCTAATTTCTAACCGACGGCACGGTCTCCAGCAATATAGGCAAATGCGGCAGGGCGCCGAAACACCCTGCCGCATTCGAAAACCAAGTTAGGCTCGTTTGAGCCTGCCTGATCCGGTTAGAAATTCAGCTCGAGACCCTTCTCACAGAAATCAAATTTGACCGGCTGTCCTTCCTTGCCGCTTTCCCACACGGCCTTGAACCATTGGTGACAGCTACTGCTATTCGTCGATTTGTCCCATACCAGGGTCATCGACTCGCCCGGCTTGATTCCGCTGCCGATGTCGAAATAACCGTACTTCTCGCCGTCCTCGGAGACGAGAATTTTTGTGATCAGCTCATCCGTGGTGTTGTGGACTTTGAAGGAGTAATCGCCTTCACCGCTCAGGGCGATGCGGGGAGCAAGGGTCATGGCCAAAACGGCGCAAGCCACGAGGGCCGCCTTTTTGAATGGAATATGAAGCTTCATAATTTTTCGTTTCTGTTGTGATTTGATCTGCCCGCCGAGCTTAGTCGGCGAAAAAGCCCGCCACAACCAAAACCGTCTCCTACTTTCGGGCGAGTTGAACTTTCAGTAAACCCGGTAATCCACCACCCGCCAGGCCCCGGATTCGTGACTGAGAATGACCCGCTCGGCGGCGACCGCCTTGTGTTCGAACGCGGTCCGAAAAAGAAGGCTCTCGTAGTTGCCGTCCGGCGAGCCGGTCAGCTTGCGCGTGAAGGCCGCGCCGATGAACGAACGCGAGAGCACCCGGCCAAACGGAGCGCGCCGGCCTTCCATGGAACGCACAAATTGCTCCTGGGTCGTGGCGGACCGAAGACGCGGAGGTTCCATTTCGTAAGCCGGGCCATAATTCGCCGCGTCGACCAGGGCGAGCCATTCCAGGGCGGCGGCGCGCGTCTCCTTCTCCCGGGCGTGTTTTTCCGTCTGCACCTTGGCCACGGAGTGATGGGCGCAGCCCTGGAACGATCCAAAGAGAAGGCAGAGAGAGAGAACAAGCCCGCGCCGCATGCCGAGGGTTTACCGAGCGGAAAGCGATATCTCAATTGAAAAACATTGCCGACACAGATCCATACGGGTTTGGTCGTTATTTGGCCGAAGCGGGGGGCCTGGGGGGAACAGCCGAGGCCAAGGGGACAGCCCGATTCCGGTACGATAGAGGCCTTCCTCGATTTACTACGGCATACCGGAAAGGAAGTTCGGAAATTTCTCCCAAAAACGGAAAAATTCTCGCGGAATTCGGGCCAGCCCCAGTGCCGCCCGTCCTGGCCGCACGTTGTTTGGTCTCCCCATGTCCCGAGGAGCACCGCGATTCCCTGGCTGCGGATCCAGGCCTCTATTTGGACTTCGTCCGAACAACGACCGCCTCGACGTCAGCCGCCTCGACCGCTGCATCGAAGAATTCCGCGCCGGTGAGCTGCGAGAGGTGCACGAGTTTATCGCCGACTTTCTCGAGCTTACCGGCAATTTTCTCGCCCGATTTCATCCGCAGCTCGACGACCTGCCCGACATTCTTCTGCAAAATCCCCAGGATCGTATCGCCGGTTTGGAGATCGACCTTGCCCTGCGCAAAAAGATTGGCGCTGGCAAATGTAAACAGAACGGCAAAAAGGAATAACAAGCGTTTCATATCACTCTGTTTTGCCGGGAAATCAGAGCGGAGGCGAGCGAATAATATCGGCATTTGGCAAGGGAAGCCGCTGCCCTACAATTGCTTGTGGAGAACGTCGCCGAAAACCTCGAGCAGGTCCGGACGCAGATCGCCGCAGCTGCGAAGAAGGCCGGCCGTGCCATGGAGGATATCGAGCTGGTCGCGATTTCGAAGACCCACGAAGCTGAAAAGGTTCGGGCTGCGTTTGATGCTGGCCAGCAATTGTTTGGCGAAAGCCGCGTCCAGGAAGCGCGAGCCAAGATTCCACTGTTGCCTTCGGCGGCGCGCTGGCATTTTGTCGGCCGATTGCAGCGAAACAAGATTCGGCACGCGCTGCCGCTCTTCGAGCTTTTTCACAGCGTCGATTCCATCGAGCTGGCGCGAGACATGAACCGTATCGGGGACGAGGAAGGATTGCAGCCGCGTGTTTTACTGGAAGTGAACGTGGCGGGCGAGGGGAGCAAGATCGGGTTCGCCCCGGAAAAGTTGCGCGCCGAAATGGAATCAATCCTCGCGTTGCCACGGCTGACCGTCGAAGGATTGATGACAATTCCGCCGCTCGCTCCCGAAGCGGAACAATCGCGTCGGCATTTCGCGGCCTTGCGCGATTTGCGCGAGCAATTCGAAACGCAATTCAGCCTTAAGGTGCCGCACCTTTCCATGGGAATGAGCGGCGATTTCCTGGTGGCAATCGAGGAAGGCGCCACCCTGGTGCGGGTCGGCACCGCGATCTTCGGTCAGCGAACGCCGATGCGGCAACGCTCGCAGGCGGCGTTCGATTCGGGCGATTGAATTGGGTCTACGGCAACTGATAAACTTCGATTAGCGCCAGCCCGGTTGCCGATCCCTTACCAGAAACGATGGCGCTGTAACTTCCGGCCGGCAACGACGTCAGGATCGCCGATTCCAAGCTAACCAGCGGCGCCAGTCCCGTCGCGGTGATGTCCGCCTCCTGGGTCGATTGCCAGTCGTCGTTCGTCGCCAAGGTGGTGCCACTGGCATCCTTCAATGTCAGCACCGGGTCCCCAAGAGGTGAGGGGACACCAAAAGCAGCGAGGCTCGGCCCGATCGCCCGCACCACCACGCGGCCGCCGCCACGACTTATAAAGCCGCCAATAAGAACGTCATCGCCAGTGCCAACTTTTCCGCGCGTCGAAATGTTGAGTAATCGCGTGGCGGTCGGCACGGCAATGTCCACCACGGTTTCGCCGGCAAGACTGGTCGCGTTGCCAATTATGCCGACCAACGTCGCTGCACCCGAAGCAAGATTGATCGTGTAAAGTCCCGTCGTCGTCCCGACAGTCAGAGAGGCGTAAGCGGTGCCGGTTCCCTGCGAAATATCGAAGCCGACCTGATCCGTAGTGCCGACGCCGAGGCTTCCAACGGTGTGGAGTTGGCCCGTGTTCGCCGGATCCTGATAGACGAGGATGTCCAGCGCCGAATCAATGTTGTAAAGGATCGTCGTCACCGCGCCGGCGAAGTTGTTCGTGTAGGCGGAACCCACGACGTTCGGATTCGCGCCGGCATGCGCATCACCCGCAGCGTAAGCGAGCGGCGTATCCGTGGCGGTGAGCGAACCATTGTTCGGATTCAACCGGATATCCTGCTCGGAATCACTCGTGACTCGGATGAGATCCACGGTGGGAATGAAATCGAACCCGAAGCGGGTTCCGCTCAAGGGAATGGGAGTGGCCGGTGGGGTGAAAGTCGCGCCGGTAGTCAGATTGAGCGCGTAGAGACGTCCGCTGGTGCCGATGAGAGAGAGCTCTCCCGTTGCGGGCCGAAAGTCCATTCCGACCAGATTTTCCCCGCCGACGGAGGAAACGGCGATGGTCTTCGTCACCGTCCCCGGGGTCGCACTATCGAAAAACAAAAGGCGGTTTCCGGAAGTAAGCGCAACAACGGTTTCGGCATTACTGGTTGCGATTAGGACCAGGCCAAGAAAGGTCGAAAGGAAAATGATTTTTTTCATGCGATGCCTCCGGCTAATTTTCGTCCCAAGCCAATCGGATTGGCAACCGCATTTCTGTCATCCTAGACTGGTTCGGCATGACGCTTGAGTTGAAAGATGCGCAACTGATCGGCGACGAGTTTGCCATCAGATGGAACGATGGGGTGGAATCGTATTTGCCGCTCGAGCGTTTCCGGCGCGCCTGCCCATGCGCCAGTTGCGGCGGCGAGCCCGATGTTCTTGGAAATATCTCGCGGCCCGATGTGGCATACACGCCTTCGAGTTTCGAGTTGCTCGGCTGGCAGATGATCGGCGGATACGCCCTTCAACCAAAATGGGCCGATGGCCATAGTACCGGACTGTATTCGTTTCAATATCTCCGGCGGCTAACCGTCTGATCGAAAACGTCCGGCGATCTTTTCAGCCGATAGCGTGACAAAGCTTGATGGCTTGAAAAAAATTGCTCACGATCCATTTCGGCTCGGCGTCCGGGCCGGCCAGGTCCCCTTGAACGCAACCGCAAATTCCAACGGAGAAATATCATGAATTCCAATCGGCGTAAGTTTATCAAAGCGACCGGCCTCGGCGTTACTGGTCTGTACCTAGGATCGTCGTTCAGCTGGTTGCACGCGGCCAGCGCCGGCGACGCGGTGCACGGCACCCTGGCAGAGCAGATCACTGTTGTTTGCCGGCGGCTGGCGGGGCACGGCTGGCGCGCTCTCATGCTCAAGGTGACCGGCGGCCAACTCGATCTGACCTCGCCCTCCCTGGCAAAAGACCTGGAAAAGGAGCTGACGAAAATCGATCGCACGGTGCCGGGTTTCGAGGACTTCGCAGCCGAGGGAACGCGCGCCATTCAACCCGGGATTCCTGGACGCAGTTTGCTCTTTCACGCGCTCGCTTCGGCCAATGTTGTGCAGGATGGATCGGGCAACGCCCTCGGTGCGTTTCCGACGGCCGCCGAGATAGAGACGGTGGAAAATGGCGTGTACGGTTTGCGTCCGCCGACGCTCGACGAGTTGCGGGCGCGCGCCGGCGACGCTCCGCTCGCCATCGTCGTTTTTTCCACGGAATACCGCAGCGCTCGGAACACCGTGCATCGCAAGCACGCCGATGTTTGTTTTTCGCGGACCGCTACCGCGCGCACCGGCAACGCTCCAGCTCTTTACGATGGTCGGCGCCGGGATTTCGCCCCGCTCGACGAGCAGAACAAGTTTCTGTTCCGCGTTCTCCCCACGCGCTTCTCCGCCTACGTGGCAATGCAGAAGCGGGGTGATCAAGATTCGTTCGGACCGATGCGCTTCCAGGAGGGAGACGAGGCGCGCGAATTCTGGGTTCCGCTGCACAAGCTTTTCACCGGCCCGGAATGCATCAAGGGGCTCGCGCTCGACCTGAATTTCGAGGCGCATTTCGTCAACGAGAAGCTCCGCCGGCTCCATGCCTTTATGGAGCAAAGTGGTTTCGGGGCGAATTCGGCCCCAGCTGACCGCGACCAGTTTCCGTTTGTAATCCGCGACGCCAAAATTGCGGGGTTCACGCCGCCTGCCGATTACGGAAACGGTGTTATCGCGCCGAAGCCCAATCCGCTCTTCGAGAAAGCAATGTTTAACGGCAAACCACTCGGCTTTAAGGTCGCGCACGACTTTTCCAGCGTTGAGGGAAACACCTGGTTCTCGAGCCTGCAAATTGTCCCCGACGCGCGAGATTCGGTCTTCAATGACACGATCGCCTACATGGATGGGCTCAATCAAACTCTTGGGCGTCCTGCGCCGGAATACATTAACGGACGCCACAAACAGCTCCCCGATGGAAGCGAAGAAAATCTCAATGACAGCCCGGACTTGATGAAGATTCTCCTCGAAGGAGGCTATCAAGCGCAGCATTTTATCGACTTTACCGGCGACGGCTGGGTCGATGTCCGGTGCCCGCAACTCGCTAAGGCCTTCACGACGATCATGCCCGGCTACGTCGGCATCGCGCCCCCGGATTTTTTTCCCGCCATCTCACAGGGCGAACTCACGGATTGGTGGGAGAGGGACGCACCCGAGCCGATCCGAAGAGGGGTATGGTGCATCGCCCCGTTCGCCCTGTCCGACAAACGCATGGCTCCCAACATCACCTTGACGAACCGCTTCAAGATTACCGACGATACCGTCACAGCGATCGTCTCTCTGCCCGTCACCGGTGAGATCGCGCAACGGCCCTTTCCGGCCAACGCTGGCGAAATGACCGCTCGTCTGCCCGACGGTTCCAACGGTGTTTTCGATCCCGGTTGGGATTTCGCGCAGGACAGCGTGCAGACAATCTTGGGGAGTAAGCTCTTCCTCGCCAACTATGGCCTTGGCACGCCGTTTATCGAAGATGCGAAACTCTGTGCGGCACTCGGCAGCTTTTGGCCGGCGGTCGCGCCTGACGCCACTCGCGTCTATCAGCCGGCGAAAAAACCCCAGGGCGGGTTCTGGCCGTGGCCGGCCATCGTGCCGCTGACCGACGAGGAAATTGGCAGCGCCGAATACGAGCCAGGAAAATTCCTTCCGTGGGACGGCGTCCCGGGCCCGACGCGGGTGGGCGCTGACGAGATAACGAAGTACGGGCTTTCCGGGGGAAATTGGATGCGCTACGCCGATATCGCACATGTCGATTACATTGATCTCAGTGGAAAGTTAACCGCTTATCTCACCGCGAAAATCGACCTGAAGGAATACGAGGCCCGCATTCTTGCGACCGATTCCGCGTATTGGGCTCTCGGGATAACGGATAAAAAATTCTTCGACCCCGACAACTGGAAGGTCGGCCCCGACCACGCCGAGACCTTTACGGACGATGATCTCCGTAGTATGGCGAGGAACCGTCTCCAGCTCGAAAAGGCCAGGTGGGCGGTGGCGTCCTTCCGCAAGGTTTCCGATAAAGATGCGGAACTAGCCGCCGCGCGCGAAAAAACGCAGTCCCCCGAGACTGGTTCCGATTGGTATCGCCTGGTGATTTACCGTTACGACGAAAAGGAAATCGTCGACCCGACCAATTTTCGTTTCCTCCTCATCGAGATGCACGACACCGTCCTCTTCTACGTGAACCGGAAGACGGTGCTCTTCCAGCCCGAGGGGAAAGGATGGACAAAGCAGGCGCCATTCGAGATGTCATAGTGCTGGGCGGCGGCCCCGCCGGCTGCGCGGCTGCGATCCAGTGTGCCCAGCGCGGCTTGAAGGTCGCGCTGCTCGAAGCGAAAGCATTTCCGCGCCATTGCCCGGGCGAAACCCTGCATCCCGGCGTGGAACCGGTGCTCCGCCAGCTGGGTCTCTTCGAACGGGTGCTCACTGCAAATTTCCCGCGGCACGAAGGCAACTGGATCGAGTGGGGGAAGCAGCCGCTGCGCTTCGAACCGTTCGGGAGCGACGCAGAGGGACCGTGGCGCGGCTTTCAAGCCTGGCGCGCCACGTTCGACGCGCTGTTGCTCGATCGCGCGCGCGAGGTTGGGGTAGAGATTCATCAACCCTGCGCAACCCGCGAGATAATTCGTGAGGATGGGCGCGTCGCCGGCGTAATGACCTCCGCGGGCCCGCTCGCCGCGAAGTGGACCCTGGACGCCGCCGGAAGTCGCCACTGGCTTGCGCGCCAGCTCGCCCTGCGCGTGAAGAAGTTTTCGCCGCGGCTCACGGCGCGTTACGGTTACGCCCGGGGGCGTTGTCCGGCGCGCGATGACGCGCCGCTCATCTCCGCTGATGCGACTGGCTGGACCTGGACGGCGCGTATCCAGCCGGAACTTTATCAGTGGACCCGGCTCGATTTTGCGCGGACCGCGCGCCCAGCCGGTTGGCTTCCCGCTGAGTTGCAAGGCCTCGTGCCGGAAGGCCCAACGCGCGCGGCCGACGTCACCTGGCGGAAAGTCGAGCCCGTGGTCGGCCCTGGCTTTTTTCTAGTCGGTGATGCTGCCGCCACGCTCGATCCGGCCTCCTCGCACGGTGTCTTGAAAGGACTCATGTCCGGAATGATGGCGGCCCATTTTGTCGAGTCCGCAGGGGGCGGCGGACAGCCCGAGGCGCGTGCCATGCTTGCCTATCAGGAATGGCTTACCGGATGGTTCGATGCCGACGTGGCGAAACTTCGCGCCCTCTATTCACTCCTCTCGCCTGCCAGGTTCGAGGGAGCTTGACGCGCCTGATAAGGTTTACTTCCCCATGACGCGAACGATCAAAGCCGCGCTCTTGTTCTTCTTCCTTTCGCTTTGCGCGTCGGCGGTCGTAGTCACGCATCGGGTTCGCCTGCACGTTCCGGCGCCGGCTCCCCACGAGCTTTTTTCGATCGTCGAGCAGCAGCTGGCCGCGTTTCGGGTGGCTGATTACCGGAGCGCGTATCGCCACGCCGCCAGTGGAGTGCAACAGAAGTTCACCGTCCCGCAATTCGAATCGATGATCCGGCGGGATTACGGCGATATCACCAATGCGCAGCACATCGAATTTGGTCTCGTCGAGGTAAATGGGTCCGTGGCGGTGGTGCAGGTTTATCTGCACGGGGCCAACGGCTCGGTCCGCTCGTTTCTCTACAGCCTGATCGCGGAAGGCGATTCGTGGAAAATCAACGGCGTCCAGCCCGTTCAGTCCATGCCCCGCGGCCAACGGCTAACGGGATTGCACATCTAAAATCTCAACGTGGGATCGTCACCCGCAGCAAGGAGACATTTTCGCCTTTCGGCCTGAGCAAACGATCCTTTAGCTGCGCCGGAACAAGAAAAAATTGCCCCGGCTTTAGGTCGCGTCCCGCGCAGGACAATTCGCCCGTCAGGCACACCCCGATCGCAACGCTGCCACGCTCCGCGATTTCGCGCTCCGCTCCCAGAAGCCACTTCTCCACCTCGAAGGTCGCATGCCGGATGAGTGACTCGCCTTCCGGCCGTAGCAGACCCGGCTCGTAATCGGCGAAATCAATGCACCGCATCGCCTCGTCGAGATGCATTTTCCGGCGCTCGCGCCCTTTCTTCATCCGGTTCCAATCGTAAACGCGATAGGTGGTGTCGCTGTTTTCCTGGATCTCCACCAACAGGCTTCCGCCTCCGAGCGCATGCAGTCGGCCGCTCGGCAGCCAAATGGCGTCGCCGGCCACGATGTCGATCGAATGCAGCTGCTCCTCGACTTTGCCTCGTTCGAGCGCGGCGGCGAAACCGGCTCGGGTGCAGCCTTTCTTCAAACCCGCATAAAGCCGCGCTTTTGGAGCGGCATCGGCGACATACCACAGTTCTGATTTCGCTTCTCCACCGAGTTCTTTCGCCAGGTGGGGCGGGGGATGCACCTGCAGTGAAAGGTTCTCCTGCGCATCGAGCAATTTCGCCAGGATCGGAAAACGTGGTGTGTCGGGAACCTGCCCAAAAATCGTTTCCCGATGTTTGCTCCAGAGTTGATGGAGCGTCCGGCCGCGCAGCGGGCCTTCGTGCACGACGCTTTGCACCTCGGGCCGGTCGACGATCTCCCACGATTCGCCGATGAGCGCCGCGGACGGTAATCGCTTCCCGTAAACCGATTCCAGCCGGCGTCCGCCCCAAACGCGCTCCATGAAAAGCGGTTCGAAGACGAGTGGCTGAGTCAGGTCGACTTTAGGCATTGTAGGGCGTTTCTGTGAACCCGAACGGTTTCGCGGGCTCACAACGATGCCCTATAATTCGCGCTCCGCGCCATTAGCACAAGCATCCGCGTTGTGGTTTCGTTTTCGGTGCGCGCATTCCTCAAGTTCTGGCTACCTCCGCTCGCCTGGATGATTTTCATTTTCCTGGGCTCCACCGATTTGCTCTCGGCGGAGCATACCTCGCGCTTTATCGGACCATTCCTTCGCTGGCTTGATCCCAATATCTCGGACACCACGATCGGCTCGATTCAGCTCATCGTTCGCAAATGCGGGCATCTCCTCGAATACGCGATCCTGGCAGCATTGCTGTATCGCGCCCTGGCAACCCATCGTGACCGCCCCTTCGTGCTCGCCTTCATCCTCGCCGCGACTTACGCCGCCCTCGATGAATTCCACCAATCATTCGTTGCCTCCCGGACCGGCTCACCCTGGGACGTAGTCGTTGATTGTGCCGGAGCGTTCGTAGGCCTCCTGTTCTGTTCTCTTCTCCGCAATCGCCGTAACGCAGCTCGCAAAGCGAGCGAGGCCGGGCTTTCCAAATCGAAATTCGAGATTCGAAAATAGCGATATCTCCCGATATCGCTTGCCTCCCCTGATCGGCCCACTCAAAATGCCGGACGTCGTTATGAAAAAAACCAACATCCTCAAACTGATCATTGCCGTCGTGGTGGCCGGAACTTCGCCACTTTTCGCAAACACCTTGTCCGTCCCGAGCGATCAGCCTGCTTTTACTGTCGACATCCCGGCGGATTGGAAGCCCAAAGCGGATAAAGAGGGCGTCGAGGCCACTCAGCCCGACAACCACGTTTACATGGCCGGTTGGGTCGTGACCAAGGGCGACATTGGAGACCTGAGCTCGGATTTGGATGAGCTGCTAAAGGATTCGATGAAGAGCATCGATGAAAAAACGAATGAAGAAATGATCGAGAACAACGGAATCAAATTCCACGTCTGGAACGGCAGCGGGATCGACAAGCGGGAAGGCGGGAAAGTGAAATTTTTCGTGGCGGTGTTTTCCGCCGGCGCGGGCAAGTCCGGGATTTACTACGCCGATTACGATGCGGACGCGCCTGCCGACGTGATGAAAACGATCACCACCATCATGAATTCGATCAAACTGAAGAAATAGAGATTGATCGGGCGGCCTCCCATTTTTTGACCCATTTCAGGTTCTTTCGTGAGCTGCCAAGGCAGCGATGAGCGTGGCACTTTTAGCGACGCCTTTCGTTGTTCGTATTCATTTTCATGCCGATCTCTCTCGTTCTTTCTGCCGCGTCATGGGAGTGGAGATACGATCGCGAAAACTCTGCGTGAAAAACTTCGGTCAAGGACGCGATCGAATCGCGCGGCATTGCAGGCCGCCTGAAGCAAACCGGAGTCGATCTGTCTTGCTACGGCTATGCAAAACATTTGGCCTAAATTGAAGAATTCCGTTTCCGGGGCATTCCGACGCTTCTGGCCGGAAATCACCATTTGCATGGTGCTCGCGACTCTGCTGGCGGCGTGGTCCTTTCACTTTTCCGGGCTGAGTTCGACCGCCTATCTCGATGGCATCTGGTTCCAAGCGGATGCCGGCAGGGTTTTTGGGGACATGACCGACCGTCTCGGCAATCACTACCGGATAAAAGTTCATCCGCTGTTTACTTTGCTCACTCATCCACCCATCACGCTCCTTCGGGTTCTGACAGGTGCTTCCGCCCTGACTGCCGCCAGGCTCTTCATGGCATTCCTCGCCGGGATTTGGATCACTTTGGTTTTCACCTTGTTTCGAGTGCTTGGCTGTCGTCGGATGGATGCCACGATTCTTGCGATTCTAGGTGGCGTGAGTGGGGCCGCCCTCTTTTGGACGGGAGTGATCGAGACCTATCTGCTCAGCTCCATTAGCATCCTGGTGGGAGTTCTTGCGGTCAATCTGCCCACGCATCGCAAGAGCCTTTGGATCACGATTGTTAGCGCGTTTACCCTGAGCGTTACGGTCACAAATTGGATGACAGGATTGCTGGCCACCGCTGTCTCTTTTCCCTGGAAACGTGCCTGTCAATTGGCCGCAAACGCTTTTTGCATTGTCGTGATCCTGTGGGGCGTGGAAAAGTTCGTTTACCCACAATGCGAATTCTTTTTGGGCGATGGAGAGGAGGCGCGCTACATCAACCATCCGAGTTTGGGTGGACCCCTCGTGGCGCTCAGAGCTCTCGTTTTCCACACGATGGTGGTGCCGCGCATTCGCCCCTTCGAAGATATGAAGGGGGACTGGCGCCGAGTTGGCTATATCAGGACTCAACTCGACAGGCCGGGGGCCGGTTCTCGCCTCGGAACAGTCGCGGCTGCCTTGTGGGCGTTCCTTTTGGCCATTGGGGTGAGGGGATTGTTTGTGATCAAGGGATACGGGAAACTCCGGCTCGTGCTGGGAGGGACGCTTCTCGGACAGATGGCGCTCCACTCAATTTATGGAGAAGAAACGTTTATTTTTTCTCTCAACGTCGCCCCTATACTCCTCGGAATTGCGGCGATGGGATTGCACACCCGTCTCCGGCGTGTCGTCCTGGGCGCCGCGATTTGCCTGATAGTCACCGGGGGCATCAACAATTTTTCTCAGCTCTCGAAGGCGATCTATCTGGACCATCGCATTTACGACAGCGTTCACCCACCGGTCGCGGCCGAACCTGGTCGGCAACCGTAACCACGGTCGTCGTTACACCCTCGCGCGACGAGCGAGGTCCGTTTTTACAATCGAGAATCGAAAATCCGAACTGGGCCTGGCTGGGCTCGAACCAGCGACCCTGCGCTTATCAAGCGCATGCTCTAACCAACTGAGCTACAGGCCCTCGTCGGCGCGCGGGCGCCGCGGAAATGAATTGTGATTGGTGATCGGTGATTGGTCAACTGCCCGCCGCGCATTTCATTAGCGCGAGAACAGAACTCCGCTACGGTATCGGACTTTCGTGAAACGCTTTCTCGCTACCGCCGCTGTCAGCCTCCTCTTCTCGTCCCTTTGCGCAGCCGATGAAACGATCCTTCCCCCCAAAGCAAGGATGGTCCCACCGCTGAACTTCCAGCATTTCACACTCCCTAACGGCTTGCAGGTTTATACCGTCGAAGATCACGCCACGCCCATCGTAGCCGTCCAGGTCTGGTACCACGTCGGCTCGAAAGACGATCCGCCGGGGCGCAGCGGCTTTGCCCATCTTTTCGAGCACATGATGTTCAAGGGCAACGAGCATCTGACCCCGGATGCGTTCGACAATCTCACCGAGAATATTGGTGGCGTAAACAATGCCTACACCGCGGACGACGAGACCGTTTATCACGAGACCGTTCCGTCGAATTATCTCAATCCAATTCTCTGGGCGGAAGCGGAACGAATGTCCGCGCTCGCGCTCAACGACAAGAACTTCAAATCGGAACGCGACGTCGTGAAGGAAGAATACCGGCAACGCGTCCGGGCCAATCCCTACGGGGAATTCTATCTCGACATCGAAAAGAAATCTTTCGCTGTTCATCCCTACAAGCGTCCCGGCATTGGCAACATCGCGGAACTGGATGCGTCGAAGCTCCCGGAGGTCCGCGCCTTTCATGCCACTTTTTATCGCCCGGACAACGCGACCCTCATCGTCGTCGGCGATTTCAAACCGGAGGAGCTCGACGGCTGGGTGAAGAAATATTTCGGCGCGGTCCCGAAGCCATCGACGAAAATTCCGCGGGTCACGGTCAAGGAGCCGCCGCGGAAATCCGATAAGCGCGAAAGCACTTACAGCGAGCGCGCGCCGCTTCCGGCGTTCGCGGTGACTTATCTTGGCCCCTCTGTGCGCAGCGATGACGGCCCGGCCCTGTCCCTAATTGGAGAAATTCTTTCCGGCGGCGAATCCTCCCGGATGTATCAGTCGATGGTTTACGAACAGCAGGTCGTGCAAAGCGTTTTCTGCGACACGGATCTGCGGGAAGATCTCGGGCTGATTGCTTTCCGCCTGGTCCTGGCGAGCGGCAAAACCATTGCCGACGCGGAAAAGTCACTCAACGCCGAAATTGAAAAAGTCCTGAAGGATGGTGTTACCGAGGCCGAACTCGACAAGGCGAAGAACCGTTTTGTCACTGGAAAGTTGCTCGAGCGCGAGACCTTTAATGGCAAAGCCAGCGCGCTTGGCCAGGCCGTGGTTGTTTACGAAGACCCCGACCGCGTGAATACCGAGTTGGAAAAGCTCCAGGCCGTGACGGCTGCCGAGATCAAGGAAGTCATGAACCGCTACATCAGCGGCAAGAAAAAGGTCGTTCTCGAATGCTTGCCGGAATCGATGAAGCCCGGCGCTGCTTCCGCAAGACCCCCGGGTTCGTCAGCTTCCCCCGTGGGCAAGAACGAGAAAAAGTCCTGATGAACACACGCATTATTTCCGCTGCCGGACTCCTGTTTTTCGCAACCCTGCGGCCGGCGCTTCCGATTGGCGGCGTCGATACTCCGCCGGCGGCCTCAGCCCCGCACGCCTCGACTTTCGCGCAGCCGAAGGAAACAAAATTGGCGAACGGCTTGCGGGTGGTGGTAGTCGAGCGGCCGGATCTGCCTCTCCTCGCGGCGGAGGTGTTGATTCGGAACGGCGCGGAGCTCGACCCGCAGGATCTTGCCGGCACCGCCAGTATGACCGGCGCTCTCCTGACCAAGGGGACCGAAACCATGTCCGCACCCGAAATCGCGAGCACCATTGAAACGCTGGGCGGCAACATCGATTCCGGCGCGCACTGGGACGCCGCCCGCGCCACCGTCGTTGTCATGTCCGACAAAGCGGAACCGGCTTTGCGCATTCTGGCGGATGTCGTCCTTCATCCCACCTTCAAGCAGGAGGAGATCGATCGGTTGAAAAACCAGACGCTCGATGGTTTGCGCGTGGCTCTCCGGCAACCGGGCGCGCTCGCTCAATTCGTGACGGCTCGAGTCATTTTCGGTTCCGCTCCCTACGGGCATTCCCACATCGGCACGATGGAAAGCGTTCCGGCGATCAAGCGGGAAGATATCGTGAAGCTTTACCAATCCTGCTACGTCCCGGAAAACGCCGCCCTCATTTTTTCCGGCAACCTGACCCTGGAGCAGGGGAGGAAGTACGCCGAGGAGTTCTTTGGTGAATGGAAAGGCGGCCCGCCGCCCCAGCGCGACTCAGCGTTGTACGATGTCTCGGCCTGGAAACCGTCGAACACCGTTGTCGACTTGTCTGAGGCCGGCCAGGCCGCAGTCGTTGTGGCGCGCCCCTCTCTCAAGCGGAGCTCGCCGGACTATTATCCGGGCCTTGTTGCCAACGCCGCACTCGGCACTGGCTTCGTCTCGCGTCTCAACCGTGAGATCCGCATCAAACGCGGGCTCAGCTACGGCGCCCACAGCTCGATCGAGGCTCGCCGAGAAGTCGGGCCGTTCTCCGCCATGGCGCAGACGAAAAACGAATCCGCCGCGGAGGTGGCCAAGCTGATGCAGAGCGAATTGAAGCGCGTTCACTCCGAGCCGGTCAAGGGGGACGAGCTCAAATCAAGACAGGCGGTCCTGACTGGCGGATACGCCCGGAACCTGGAAACGAATAACGGTTACGTCGGAAAGATCTCGGTGATGATTGCCAACGATCTTCCGTTGGACACCCTGAACAAATTCATTCCCGCGATAAACGCCGTCACGACCGAAGACGTCAGCGCCTTCGCCACGAAATATTTCGACAGCCCGCCGAGCCTGATCATTGTGGGCAAAGCGCCCGCGTTCCTCGAGCCGTTGAAGAAGGATTTCCCGGAAGTGCGAGTGATTCCGACTCCCGAGCTCGATCTGAATCGCGCCGAGCTGACGAAGTCGAAATAAGTAAACCGCCGCGCTGTTCGCCTTTTGCGGTTGCAATCGCAAATCGGCAATCGACATTCGGCAATTCTTCCTCCGGGGGCATAGCTCAGTTGGTAGAGCGCCAGCTTTGCAAGCTGGATGTCAGGGGTTCGAATCCCCTTGCCTCCAAATCCCTGACAGGGAGGCCGCGGTGCGGCGTCCGTAAAGCGTGATTGGAGGAGGTTAGGCAACCTGCCTGACTCGGCCGGTAGGCAACTTGCCTGCCGCAAGGCGACGACAGGCTGGCAGCCCGTCGGCCGAGACAGCCAGGATGGCCATCCTCCAAAGAAAAATGCCGGACAGCGTGGAAGCCGTCCGGCATTTTTTGTCGATCTGCAGCAAAGACTGAATTGTGCGTTACCGTTTTGAATTCTTCAAGCCTTGGTTTCTTTCGATTCCAAGGGCTTACGGCATATCGTGAATTCCGAGGAACTCACGGGTTAGCCGTCGACCTAGTGATGGTTTTCAAATCTTCAATCTGAGATTTTCGATCTGAAATCCATCGCTTTCTCCTTAGAAAGGAGGTGATCCAGCCGCAGGTTCCCCTACGGCTACCTTGTTACGACTTCATCCCAGTTACCGCTCATAGCGTAGGCGGCTGCCTCCCATTGCTGGGTTAGCACGCCGACTTCGGCTACAAGTGACTTCCATGATGTGACGGGCGGTGTGTACAAGGCCCGGGAACGTATTCACGGCGCCGTAGCTGATGCGCCATTACTAGCGATTCCGGCTTCATGGAGTCGAGTTGCAGACTCCAATCCGAACTGGGCCCAGTTTTACTAGATTTCCTCCACCTCGCGGTCTCGGATCGTTCTGTACTGGGCATTGTAGTACGTGTGCAGCCCAGGCCGTAAGGGCCATACTGACTTGACGTCGTCCCCACCTTCCTCCCCGTTTCACAGGGCAGTCTGAACAGAGTGCTCGGCCTCACGGCCGGTGGCAACAGTTCACAGGGGTTGCGCTCGTTGCGGGACTTAACCCAACATCTCACGACACGAGCTGACGACAGCCATGCAGCACCTGTGCAAGTTGTCCCTTTCGGGACTCACGGGCTTTCACCCGCTTAGAAATGCATGTCAAGGCCTGGTAAGGTTCTTCGCGTTGCATCGAATTAAGCCACATACTCCACCGCTTGTGCGGGCCCCCGTCAATTTCTTTGAGTTTTAATCTTGCGACCGTACTCCCCAGGCGGCACGTTTAACGCGTTAGCTCCGGCGCGGAAGGGGTCGAATCCTCCCACACCAAACGTGCACCGTTTACTGCCAGGACTACCGGGGTATCTAATCCCGTTTGCTCCCCTGGCCTTCGTGCCTCAGTGTCAGGAACTGTCCAGAGACCCGCCTTCGCCACTGGTCTTCC